>JBOGOW010000070.1:0-12080 GCA_050748285.1 Pyrinomonadaceae bacterium | reverse complement strand
CGACATCACCTTTGTGATCGCCGCCGTCAACGTCGTCTTACCATGATCCACATGCCCGATAGTCCCGATATTCACATGCGGCTTCGATCTGTCGAATTTCTCTTTGCTCATATTCTCTTCCTTTAAAAATTCAGTAAAAACTGGAGCCCAAATCGGGATTTGAACCCGAGACCTTTTCCTTACCAAGGAAACGCTCTACCCCTGAGCTATTCGGGCTCATTCAAAAACATTTGCGAGTAGTGTTCTTTAGCATGGCAGTTAGCACAGAGCACATCGCATTTTTCAATTTCGGCAATTAACCTTTTCAGCCCGACACCGAGGTTGATAGCATTGCCAATCTCAAATTCCTTGTCAATCGAGTCTCTATGATGAAAGGTAAGCGTTGCAGGATGGTTTTCTCCGCATCGGCCACCTTAAACCCCTCTTATACTCGCTAAGCCATTTACGTCGCGACACCGAAAACCGGCGGTTCTTATACTTCTGTTGCTCTAAAAGCCGTTCCCGATTTCGACGGTAATATTCGCGATTGTAACGCCTGATTTCGTCAGTATTCTTAGACACGATTTCAAACTGGCCAAATTATCAAACATTTGGAGCGGGAGACGAGGCTCGAACTCGCGACATTCAGCTTGGAAGGCTGACGCTCTACCAACTGAGCTACTCCCGCATCCTTATTTTGGATTTTAGATTTGCGATTTTGGATTTAAAACCCAGTCGCTGCCGCTCCTGACAAATCCGTAATCCGCATTCCCCAATCCAAAATCGACATGGTGCATGGGGTAGGATTTGAACCTACGTAGGGAATTAACCCGACGGGTTTACAGCCCGTTGCCTTTGACCGCTCGACCACCCATGCCTACCGTTTTATTATTGCAATAATCGGCAAATCGAGCCAATTAGCAAATTTTCAATAATAACTAAGCGTTTGGCAAGTTGCAAGCGCCTAAATGCAGGTTTTTCGCGCGCCTCAAGGCTTTGCGGCGCGAGGGTGGAATTTTTCGTAGCTACTGCGAAGATGTGCGTCGGTGATGTGCGTGTATATCTGCGTGGTCGAGATGTCTGCATGCCCGAGCATCTGCTGAACCGAACGGATATCGGCGCTGTTCTGAACAAGATGTGTCGCAAACGAATGCCGCAGCGTGTGCGGCGACACATCGTCGAGTCCGCACCGTTTCCCGTAAGCCTTTATAAATGAATGAATAAGCTGTCGATTCAGCGGCTTTCCGGCGGGCGAAACAAACAGATTTTGTATCTCGATATTTTCCTTCTTTCGGCGAACCGCAAGATAACTTTTCACCCATTCGATGGCGCTCGTGCCGACTGGTATTCGCCGTGTTTTGTTTCCCTTTCCGGTGCAGGTCAGAATGCCGGCGTCGATATCGATATCACGAATCTGCAAACTGACCGCCTCCGAAACCCGCAGTCCGCTCGAATACATTAGCTCTAAAACCGCGCGGTCGCGAAGGCCTGTTTCGGTCGAGACATCGGGCTGCGAAAGCAGCATTTCGATCTCGGTTTGATTCAGGAACTTCGGAAGATACGAACCCTTTTGCGGAGCCACAAGATCGTCAGCCGGACTTGCGAGAATATGCCCTTCGAACATCAAAAACTTGTAAAATCCGCGAACCGCGCTTATCAGCCGACGCTTCGAATTCTCGGAAAGCTTTTCGCCTGATAAGTCGATCAGCCATTCCCGCAAATCATTTCGCGTCAGAGAGAGCAATTCGAATCCATTCTTATCCGCCCAAGTCTTCAATTTCCCAAGATCGCGCTCATACGATTCAATCGAATTCGCCGCCAGGCCTTTTTCGACTCGTAAATAGCTGAGATATTCGAGGATGAGGTCGCGGTTCATAAATTAAGTCTAGCAGTCTCAACTATCTCAGTACTCGTCAAAATTCAAGTGTGGCTCGCATGCACCGTTAGATTCGATGGAGGCATGATTGCTTTGCAGCCTTTCTCGCACAACTGAGCGCGAAATATTCCATGAACGCACATCACTTTCTCCTTTCGTCTCGTTCATCCGGACGTGAAGCTTCCATTTGACCCAGCACTGATCGTCCGGATTCAGCGTCGGAAGCGCTTCGATAAGTTGGGGTATAGCATCATCGCTCAAATCATTCGAATTGTATCGGGCATCGAAGTCGCGGCCTTGGTGCATTAGGGCGATGTTTGTTTTTACGATGAAGGCGTCGGGGTTGAAGAGGTTCGTGGCGCCGAGGATGACTATTGCGGACCAGAGAGCGCCCCAGGCAAAATGCTGTCTCGCACCGCGCAGAACCGTCACGGCGAACCAGACGAAGACGACTGCGAGCCAGAGCATAAATACCATCGGATAAAACCGGATGGTCGTCATGCCATAGCCGAGTTCGCCGGTCAGCAGGACAAGCCGCTGAACCGCCGAAGCCATTATTACGAAGAGCAGGACGATCTGAAAACCCGCAAGAGCTCTAAAAATATTTTCGTTGCGGACATTGTCCCGACGAAGAAGCCAATGCGATGCGAGCAGCATCGGAAGAACGAGTGCCGAAACGGCAACCAGCTCACCAAAGCCGCGGCGTGCGTATTCGGCGAGTTTAAAATCCGGCGTGGTCTGCACCAGATCCATTCCGCCAAAAAGATAAGGTATCTGCACGGCAACGAAACTGACAAACAGCAGATCGACGAGACCGAGAATTATCACCGTCTCTACCGTGCCAAGCGTGAAGACCTGAGGAAAACGCGTGTTGTCCCAATTCTGCCAGTCGCGTGTCTTTGGTTCAGCGGCTGATGACGATTCGGTTTCGGATGCGGACAGGAGTGTCCGCGCTCCGTTGGGCGGATCGCTTTGGTTTATGTGGTCAAGGATTGTGGCGTTATTCGGAAGTGCGCGTTCGCCGTCGCTCGGTTCGGCAGAAAATTTTGAAACAACGCCGCTCTCCGATTTTCTCAATTCCGCATCTTTGGGTTCGTCTTTCGGAATAGGTGAAACAATAGGTGCTGACGGCCGAAAATGCTCGACAAGCGTTCCGCGAAAATATCCCGCGGTCAGCCATGCAAAAACCGACGTAAGAATGACGTGTGAAATGATATTGTTTAGATCGAAATTTATCGCGCGATTTACCATGCCTTCGTAGGCGGCGTCGGCCGCCATGAAGAGCGCACCGAAAACCAGAACAAGCGGCAACGCGATCGCAAGCCCGCGAAGCACGGCAAAAATATTCTTGCTCAAACGATTGCCGGGCATCGCCTTCCATTCGATATCGGCGCCGAGCAGAACGAACGGCGCGAGCAGCGAACTGATGCCAGACCAGATAAAGCCGACGGCATAGTGAAACGCCCCGGCGATGCGCGCGTTGATGCCGAAGTTCGGCAAAACGAGAACACCCATAATGATCACGATCGCAAAGGTATCGTAAACGCGCAGTTCGATCGAATCGCGAATTACAAACATCGCCCCGAAAAAGACCATCGCGCCCTGCAACGCAAGCGTCCGAAATGTAAGCAGCTCGGGCCGGCGGCGAGCAGTGATCGTAATCATCGCCGCCGTAAATATCGCGACGAACACAAACGCATTCAAGCCCCACGGCGTAACACGAAGCAATACGTTGCCGAGCACGCCGATAAGCAGCGCTGCCGAAAGAATTTCAAGCCCTGTTTTTGTACGCTCATTCATAACTATTTTTCCAGTTCCGCAAAATGATAAAATCCAAAAGCAACACGAACATCAGTTAATTGTTGATGCGAAAAATTTCTGCACCTCGGCATTTAGCACATACGGAATAACCAAACTTATAAATGCGGTAAACATCAATACGTTCACCGCAGCCGGTTTTTCCAGAAACGGTTCGGCGTCTGACATTGCACGGTAAGACATTCGAAACATAGAAAATGCCGAGAACAACGGCGTAAATCCGAGCAGGCCGATCAATAAAAACGAACCGATAAGGCTGAACGGAAAAAGCACAATGCCGACACCGAGAGAAACAAAACCGCTTGCCGCGAAAAGGCCGGCGAAGGCGGCGTTGAACGATCTCAGTTTTTCGCCAAAAGTAAGGTATAGAGCCGAAGACGCGATCGTAACCGCTGCCATTGAATATGCGAGCACCTTATAGGAACCAAGAAATGCCCCGTCGATCCCGAGCCCGCCTTTGAAAACTATCGGGTCAAATATGAAGCAGATCAAAGGCATAATTATCGCAAACAGCCAGTCGAATTTAGTTTGTGCGCCGGTCGTCTGTGCCAAAAATTGCCGCGGCCAGAATCGAAGTTTTTTCAAAGGAACATCGTCGCATATAACGTTTGCCGTTATCGGCAGTTCGTTGGCAATCACGATCTCGCTCGGTGCAGTGTACTCCTCGATATTTTCGAATCTGTAGTAAGTTCGTTCGGCTGTAAGCGTCGGCGCGGTGTTCATATTACTCCTGTAGTTTTAATTCATTTGACGCTTGACGCGACGTTTTGTTCCTGAAGTTTATCGCCACCTCGATTGCGATTGAAAAACCCCTTTTTGTGGATAGGTGATCCTAAATTATTCATTTGGGTTGACGGCGTTTTTGCCAAAACTAATGCACTTAGCCGCTCGCAATTCGTTCAGGTAAAAACAATTACAGCCAAGATCGCTGCCAGGAAGGCAGCTCCCTGAATAATCAGTATCAGAACCCCATCCCCAGGCGATCGCGTGACCCACCTTGCAATAAAGTAACCGACGATCGGCACTTGAACCCCCATCAGGAGTTGAAAAATATGCGCCGGTGTTCCCTCGTCTGCTTCACGAACTATTCCGTAGATCGCGACGTGCACAAGCACCAATGTGAGACCTGCAATTGACATTGCCAACGGCAAAAAAGCGCTTGGCTTCCTGATCAGCAAGACGTTCATTTGCGTGACCTCCGAACGCTACGCAAGCAATAAAAACTGATGAGACCAAAAATGATCGCGGCCAGCGGAAATGCGATAGCACCGATAAGCATCCCGCCGGTTCTGTGCGCTGCCGCATTCTCCATTGTCAGATTCACATAAATCAGCCGCAGGGTGTAGAAAACAAAAAACAAGCATGGCAACGCAAACGCGACGCTTGCGACCAGGAAAACGGTTTTTCTTAATTGAACACTTTCTTCCATCATAATCTTTGGTCTGTAATCATCGCTGAATCCGCCTGCTTATGCAGACGGTTTTGACTTCAACGGAACCAAGTCGCTACCGCTTCCGGTTCTGACAAGAGTTTGAAGTAGATTCTCTTGTGCAAGATGCTGTCTTCGTCGCCGATCAGGACGGCCTCGATCACGTGGTCGACGCCGTAGCCCTCACGGATATCGAGCCGCGGATTTTTAATGCCTTCGGGCAGGTCGAAGACGATCTCTTTTTCTATCGTTTCGTCGTTCTTTACATCGGCGCCCAGATTCAGGTTTGCCGTCGGCAGAAGCTGCTCGGCGGCGTCGTTTCTAGCGTATGTCGCTCCGTTTTCGTCCATTACGACCGCTTGCGGCTTGAGCAACCGAAGAGCAATCGCCGGATTTCTTGCATCGCTAAATACTTTGAGATTCACGATGTAAAACTCGCCGTTGGCAGTTTTGTCGCCGATATTCTTCGCAGTCCGCACTCCGGTAACCTCAGTGTGCATATGGCAATCGAGATAAAAGCCGCAAAACTCTTTCGGCTCATTATTGCCGAGATTTGTTTCCCTGCTTGTAAGCGACATTACCAACAGCAGCACGCCATAAAATAAAAACCAGATCGCGACCCCGCCAAGTACAAATTTTTTCAGCCACGACCTATCTGAAACGAACGCAAAAACCAACAATATTGCTGCCGCAGCCAAACCGCCGATCGTCATTAACATTAATAGAACACCCATGTTATTTTCGATTTACGAATGTCGATTTGCGATTTTCCATTCGCAAATCGAAAATCAAAATTCGCAAATTTACTTGCCTCCTTTCATCGCTTTTATCAGTGCTTCCATGTGATCTAGGTATCTTTCCAACGCCTTTTTGCCGTCTTTTGTTATCGCGTATTCGGTCAGCGGCATTCTGTCGGCGAAGGATTTCTTCACCTTTAGATAACCTGCTTCTTCGAGTTTTCGCGCGTGGACGCTGATGTTGCCGTCCGAGGTGTCGAGAAGATTTCTGAGATCGGTAAAGCTCAGCTTATCGTTCGCTGCAAGCGCGCTGATTATGCCGAGACGCATCCGTTCGTGAATAACTTTGTCGAGATCATTCGAAACCTTGCCAGCGGCTTTCTCAACCCGCAGAGCCTGCGGTCCGTCAATCGTTTTCTTTAATGCAAAATTCTTCGCCATAAAATCTTTTTTTGCCCGCGAATCAACGCTAATTGACGCTAATATATCGACCTGTTGATTCATTCACGTTTATTAGCGTGATTCGCGGGCCAAATCTTAACCGCCATATCTCTTGGCGATGATCGCGCCGAAAATAACGTGCAACACGCCAAAACTTGCGCCCATCATCAGGTTTCCGTAATGCGTTGGCAGCAAAAACGCCGCCGCACCGAGCGCCATAAAGCACCAGCCCATCACCGGAACGACACGTGCGGAAAATGCGCCACCGCAAATTACGGCCACGCCGTAGCAAACGATGCAGACCGGAGCCATCACGTAATAATGCTCGGCGCGCCAAAGGCCGAGCACGATGATGACGCCGGCAAGCAGCGGCGGCGTGAAACCAAACGCGAATTTTTTTGCCGGAACCGAAAATAGCGATTGGCCCGCGATCTTCGATTTCTGCCACATCGCCAACAGGCCGATAGAAAACGCGAGGGCCGCTTCGACAAGCCAGACGGCAAGCGAATTAACAAGATAAATCTGTGTATTCGCGATATACGCTGCTACGATCGCCGTCGCCCCCATCAGCATTCCGCCGTATCCAGGGACGGCCGTAAAGCTAGTCGAACGCTCCATAGTCTCGCGGATAAATTTGAGGTTATCGATCGCACGGTCGCTGATATTTATCGGCTGGTTATCTTCGAATTCGTTTTTGCGGATCGGGCTTAGCTTTGCCATAACTTCAGAAAAGATACATCAAGTTATTCGTATTGTCAAGAACTTTATACTATAAAGTAACACTAAGAACCAAGGTCGTTTAGAAGCGGGCTTGCCCGCTGTCTCTTTTCTTGCTTGGGCGGGCAAGCCCGCCTCTAAACCGTTTATTTTTTCTTTTTCGGTTTTTGCGGGTTGTTGACAATATCACCGTAGTTTTCGAGCGGCGATGCTGTCGGGTTTTCAACTTCGTATGTTAGGCGTTTACCTTGCATCAGGAAATTTTTGCCGTTCCATTTATATTTCGTGCGCGTGAAAAAGGTCGGGCAGCAAAGCTGCTCTTCGTCGCCGGTGATCTTTCCGGTTTCTAGTTCGCCCAGAAGAAAACGGTCCTGCCCATAGAGTTCGACAGTGAGCAAACTGTCTTTGGTGCGAATATCTTTCAATCCGCCATCTGCGCGATCGCCGGTGCGGAAATTCCAGATCAGTTCCGGTTTTTCGTCCTTCCATTCATAAATATAAACAAGCTGAGGGATCGCCGAGCCTCCGGTTTCGACCTTTAAGATAACAACGGCCTCGTCATGCCCATCGCCCGTAACATCAAGGAACCGTGTGCTGACATACGACATCCCGATGCGGCGCGATGCCTTGCGTTCCGCTTTTTCTTCGTCGCTCATATCGTCGCCCACGCCGACGGCAACGGGTTTGACGCGGCCGTTTTCGAGTGTGATCTCTTTTGCTTCAGGATGCTGCCAACCGCGCGGGAGCGGGTATGTAAAATTGCGAAAATCGAATTTGCCGATCTCAGAATTCGTCGATTTGAATCGGTCGTCGGTGATGCTCACCTGAAGATCTGGAAATGCCGGCGAAGGCGAAGGTTCTTGTTTTGTGAATTCTGCGGCCGGCGATTCCGTTTGCGGTGCCGGAGCGGCGACTTCCTCCGGCTGCCGGCTGCAACTGGACAAAATTAGCGGAAAAATTCCTGCAAAAAAACAGATAACGACTGTATGAAAACTTCTCATCGATCGATCGGGGTGGGCCGTTAATCGCGCGTCAAACTCCTGTATTTTATGCGGTGCGGCTGATCCGCATCGACGCCGAGACGGCGTTTTCGGTCTTCCTCATACTCGCTGTAATTTCCATCGAAATACTCGACATTTGAATCACCCTCGAACGCCAAAATATGCGTCGCGATGCGATCCAAAAACCAGCGGTCGTGGCTTATTACGACGGCGCAGCCGGCAAAGTTTTCGAGCGCTTCTTCGAGTGCCCGCATCGTATTTACGTCAAGGTCGTTTGTGGGCTCATCGAGGAGGATGACGTTGGCACCAGATTTTAACATCTTTGCCAGATGAACGCGATTTCGCTCGCCGCCCGAAAGCTGGCCGACGCGTTTCTGCTGATCGCTGCCCGAAAAATTGAAGCGCGAAACGTATGTACGCGCGTTCATTTCGCGTTTTCCGAGCGTCACGAAATCCAATCCGTCGGCGATCTCGTCGAAAACGGTTTTGTCGGCGGTGAGCGAATCGCGCGATTGATCGACATAGCCTAGCTTGACGGTCGAGCCAACTTTGAATTCGCCGCTGTCAGCTTTTTCCTGTTCGGTTATCAGGCGAAACAGCGTCGTTTTTCCGGCTCCGTTTGGCCCGATAACGCCTACGATTCCGCCGGGCGGAAGTGAGAATTCGAGTTTTTCAAAAAGTAGTTTCTCGTCGTAAGCTTTCGAAACGCCATGTGCTTCAATGACGACATCGCCTAGCCGTTCGCCCGGCGGGATGTAGATTTCGAGGTCTTCGCTCCGTTTTTCCGATTCGGTGGCGACCATCTTTTCGTAATCGTTTATGCGCGCCTTCGATTTAGCATGACGGCCCTTCGGCGACATGCGTATCCATTCAAGTTCGCGTTCGAGCGTCTTTTGCCGTTTGTCTTCGGTCTTTTGTTCCTGCGCAAGCCGTGCCGATTTTTGATCGAGCCACGACGAATAATTTCCTTTCCACGGAATGCCTTCGCCGCGGTCGAGTTCAAGAATCCAACCGGCGACGTTATCCAGAAAATATCGATCGTGCGTTACCGCAATGATTGTGCCCTCGTATTTTTGCAGATGCTGTTCGAGCCACGAGACTGTTTCGGCGTCAAGATGATTTGTCGGCTCGTCAAGCAGCAAAATATCAGGCTTTTGCAGCAGCAGACGGCACAATGCGACCCTGCGTTTTTCACCACCGCTTAAATTTTTTATCGGCGTTTCGGGCGGTGGACATCGGAGCGCCTCCATCGCCATTTCGAGGCGGCTGTCCAAATCCCATGCGTCTGCATGATCCAGCTTTTCCTGCACTTCGCCCTGCCGTTCGATAAGTTTTGCCATTTCATCGTCACCCATCGGCTCGGCAAACTTAGTATTTATCTCTTCGAATTCTTTCAATAGATCGACCGTCGATTGCACGGCTTCTTCGACGATCTGCTGAACGGTTTTGGTCTCGTCGAGTTTCGGTTCCTGCTCCAAATAACCGACCGAATAGCCCTTTGAAAAAACAACCTCGCCGTTGAATTCTTTATCGGTTCCGGCAATTATTTTTAACAAAGACGATTTGCCCGCGCCGTTGAGGCCCAGCACGCCGATCTTAGCGCCGTAAAAAAATGACAAATAAATGTCCTTCAATACAGGCTTCTTGTCGTAAAACTTACTGACCTTGACCATCGAAAAGATGATCTTGTTTGGTTCTTGATTGCTCATTTTGTAACAAAGTCCAAACTAAACAATCTACCGTCTGGATGTGTCGATGCGCAAACCGATCCGGAAGGAGCGCGGCGCGGCGACCGATCGGACGGGTGTGAGCGCGATGTCGTATCGTGAATCGAACATATTCTCAACGGCTAAGAAAGCCTCGATAAAATAGGGAAATTGATACGAAAGGCGTGCGTCGGCCGTCAAGTAACTTTGAAGCCGCAGCGTGTTACGATCATCTTCGAACTGCGACGACGACGTGCGCAGTTGCGTTGACAAAGTCCATCTGTCCCCATGACGATAAACGGCCTGAGCCGTGAAATTGTGCCTGGCGACCTGAGGCAGCCTCGCGCCGACGAGATTCGGACTCGCGGGGAAATCGTTGATCTTTGCATTCACAAGCAGATAGCTCGCGTTGACCTTTAAGCCTTTTGCGGGCGAGGACTCGATGTCGAACTCCAATCCACGGCTGGTCGTCGCACCGACGTTCTGCCGCTGTCTCGTGATCAGCGTCGGCGTTGTCGAAAGCGTCACGCTGACGACTGGATCGTAAACGCGCGCCTGATACACGATTGCTCGTGTTATGAGCTTGCGAGCGTAGAAACCTGCGCTCGCACCGGCTTCGAACGTGTCCGCACGCTCGGGTGTGAGAAATGTGTTCGCATTCGTGACGATGTTGCCGACGCGAAAGCCGCGATACAGCTCGTTTAGCGTCGGCGCGCGAAACGAGCGGGAATACGCACCGTAAATCGAGACGTCCTTGGTCACTTCATAAACCACGCCGACGCGTGGACTGAATGCGGAATCGGAGCGGTCGGCAAATAGCATCTCGACGCTCGTACCCGTCGCAAGCGTTCGCGTCGTCGCGATCCCGTCGGTGTTTCGACGATGATCGAAGCGGGTCGAGAGATTCAGAGCGAAACGCGGCGCGAAGGCCCAAGTGTCCTGCACGAACAACGATAGATCGCGAGCCTCGCCGCCCGCCGAGGCGATATTCGTAGGCTGGCCCGCAAAGAAGCCGACCTCGTTGCTAAAGCCGCGTACATTTAGAAATTCGCCGCCGGCCGCGATCGAGTGGCGGGAAAGCGACCTTCTCCATGATACGTTGGCTCCGTACGCGCTCGACGGCACTCGTTGAATCCGGGTCAGGCTCTCGCTGTTGCGCATCGCGCCAACGGACGAGAATGTCTGATCGTAAACTTGCCGCTCGCCGAACGCTCGCACGGTCAGGCCGTCGAGATCGGCACCGGCGGCAAACTGTCGATAGTAGGTTCTGTTGTTCGTCAGGCTCGTGCCGTTATCCCGGCGCTCGCCGAAGATGTTGCTGCGAACAAATGTTCGATTTTTCTCGTCGAAGCGTCGACCGAGCTTTAGGACGATATTCGAGTTACTCGATGACGCACTTGTATCAGCCGTGCCTCGCGACGCTTCTTCGACGGGTATGTACCCGGCGGTTTTGAAGATGTCGCCGATTAAATCGGCTTCCCATTTTCCGCGCGAGGCTAGAAGCACGCCGCTCGCGTCCGCTGTGTTCTGACTTGCCAGCGAAGTCTCGAACCTAAATTTAACTTTCTCGTCGTCGAGTTTAAGCGGGATAATATTTATCGCGCCGCTCAACGCACCGCTTCCGTAAATCGCGCTCGCGCCGCCGCGAAGTACTTCGATTTGCTGCAGCGAGATCTGCGGAACCCGCGACCAATAGGTCCAGCCGCCGAATGCGTCGTTCACCGAGAGTCCGTCGAACAAAACGCTCGCCCTCGAAGTACCGCTGCCCGAAAGCCCTCGAAGATTTCCGCCCTGCGCGGTCGGATTTGTAGTTCGGCTGGAGCTGCGACGGAAAAGCTGAAAGCCCGCGACCTGACGAAGCGTGTCGTCAACGGTCCGAGTAGCCGTGACGCCGAGGCTCTCGATATTGATCACGGCGATGCTTGCGGCCGCGTCGGTTTGCCGAATTTCGTCGCCCGTTACCGAAACGTTTACGTTGCCGACGACGGCCGAGGGCTGCAGCGTGATCGTCAGCGGCTCGGACCGCTCTCTCTCAATCTGTTTCGTTACGGGCTCGAAACCTGAAGCCGATACCCGGAGCCTGCCCGTCGCGGTCGCAAACGAAAATGCTCCGCCGTCATCCGTCACGGTCCGTTCCAACATGCCGCCGCTTTCGAGAACGACCTCAGCACCGACAACCGCGTCGCCGCGCGTGTCGACGACAACGCCGGTCAACGCCTGAGCCGCGACGGACGCACTAGCCAACAGGAACAAAACTCCGATAAGAAGAAGTCGCACATTTACGTTTTAGCACAGCCAGGTCTTTACCGCGTACTGAGAACCACGTTGGTACAAAGGCAGCGCCCGGGTTTTAGCATAGCCACGTCCTTTAGGTCG
>JBOGOW010000069.1:0-12115 GCA_050748285.1 Pyrinomonadaceae bacterium | reverse complement strand
CCCATTATCCAGCCGTATATCTTGCCAAACGGAATCAGAAGTTTCTGTACGAACATAACTTTTAACTACGAACTATAAACTATCAACTGAAATTCGATTAGTCTTCTTCAGTGGATAGTAGCTAGTTGTATGTGGACAGTTAAGAAGCGAGTTTTAGAAAATTTTGCAGGATCACTTTGCCGTAGTCAGTCAGGATCGATTCGGGGTGAAACTGAACGCCTTCGATCGGCAGTTCTTTGTGTCGTAATGCCATTACCAAACCGTCCGGCGATTCGGCGGAAATTTCGAGACATTCGGGCACCGAATCACGTTCAATCACAAGCGAATGATAACGTCCCGCTTCGAAATTTTGCGGCACTCCATCGAATATCGTTTTGCCGTCATGCGAAACGTTTACGGGTTTTCCATGAACAGGTTCCGGGCCGCGAACGACCTTGCCGCCGAAAAATTGACCGATTGCTTGATGACCGAGGCACACGCCAAGAATCGGCAATTTCTCAGCAAACCGCTCGATCACGCCAAGCGAAATGCCAGCATTATCAGGAGTTCCCGGCCCAGGCGAGATCAAAATTCGTTCCGGATGCAGATCGTTCTCGATCTCGTCAACCGTCACCTCGTCATTCCTTACGACGCGCATCTCCGCACCAAGCTCGCCCAGATATTGCACGAGGTTATATGTGAATGAATCATAATTGTCGATTACTAACAGCATAAGACTGGAACGGCAAGCATCCCTGCTTGCCTGAGTGCCAAGCACGAACGATCAGTCAGATCGGTTCAAAATCACGACCGGAGCCGCGTTCGCGGCTGGCAAGCAAGATGCTTGCCGTTCCAGTCAGGTCAAACTTGTCCCTAGAAGCCACGAACCGCCGTCAACAACCAAGGTTACGCCATTGACATAGCTCGCAGCATCGGATGCCAAAAATAGAGCGGCATTTTCGATGTCTTTAATTCTACCGAACCGACCGACCGAAATTTTCTTCATTATTTTTTCTTTGAGCTCGGGCATCAACAGCCGTTTCATTCCTTCGGTGTCCTCGATCGGTCCCGGTGCAATGCCGTTTACGCGGATGCCGTGGCGTCCCCATTCTACCGAAAGATTTCGCGTTATCGCATCGACGCCGGCCTTTGCCGCCGAGACATGTATCTGCATCGGCGTGGCGAGATAATGCAGCGTTGCGGAAATATTCAGAATCTGGCCTTTCGATTTTTTAAGTTCTTCAAACGCGGCGCGGCAGACGTTGAACGTTCCTTTCGTGTCGATATCAACGACCGTGCCGAAACCGTTTGCCGAAAGCTGATCTGCAGCGCAAAGGAAATTTCCCGCGGCGCCATTTATGACAATGTCGATCTTGCCGTAATGTTCGACGGTTTTGGCGATCGCGTTTTCGACCGCTTCATAATCCCGAACGTCCGCCGCGACGGCAAAACATTCGCTGCCAAACGCTTCGACCTCCGCTTTCATAGCCGCAAGATTCTCTTCCTTACGGCTTGTGATCGCCAGCTTCGCGCCGTGTTCGGCAAACGCACGAGCGACGCCGCCGGTAATGCCCGTGCCGCCGCCGGTTACAAACGCAACTTTACCCTGTAAAATATCGTCAGCAAATACTTTCTCCATAATGAGTAGGATTTTAGCACGTAAATCGGCCACAGATGAACCCAGATAAACACAGATTTTCAAATAGTTTCAATTGCGGGGTGATAAAAAGATCGATGATCTTATCCGTGTTTATCTGTGTTCATCTGTGGCTAATTTTTCTTACTTCTTGTTCGTCGAAGCCCGCCGATCTTCGCACATTAATCCCTGCCGACAGCCTCGTTTATCTCGAGTCAAACGACCTCGGCGCCGTGATGAACGCCATTACCGAACGTCCGGCATTTCGGGAAGTCGCCAAAACGATTCCCGATTTTTCGATTTTGAACGGCGTTAAACTCGCGGTTGCAGTTACGGGATTTGAATCGAAGGAAATTCCCGTAACCGACGAAAATGCGATCCTGAATTTCACGCCGAGATTTGTCGCTGTGCTCGAAACCAATGCGTGGAATTATCAGGCCATCGCATTCACGGAACATAAACTCGGCGAGTTTATCAATCAGGTTTACGGCGGCGGGGTTTTGCTCGAAACTTCGGATAAACAAGACGGCAAATACTTCGTTTGGTCATCGAACGATGGCCGAAGGGCATTTGCGCTCGTGCAGGGAAGCGTTGTATTTTTCGGCAACAACGAAACCTCGATAGAAAAATGCCTCGCCGTAAAGCGCGGCGAGGCCGAACCGATCTCAAAAAATCCCAAAATAACAAACGGCGACCGCCTCGCCTTCGGCTACGTCTCGCCAGACGGCGTCGCTCAAATCGCAAACCTCGTAAGCATAAAACTTGCCTCCGAAGCCAGCGACGAACCGGAAGTTAGAAGATCCATCGTCTCGATTCTTCCTCGGCTGATTCGAAATTCATTCTCTGATGTTTCGTGGGCGGCAACAAAAACTGAAAAGGGAATTGAGGATAATTACCTGATCTCCATGCCGCCGGACATTGCGAATGTTCTAAATGAAACTATTGCATCAGCGAACAGTCCCGATTTGTCACTATTGGATATCGTGCCTATAAATGCCAAAAGCGTAACGCTTTACAACTTAAAGGACCCACAGGTTGCTTGGCGCAGCATTGTGCTAACCGCACAAAAACAGACCGACATTTTCTCGGCAGAAATTATCGCCGCATTTACTGAGGCGATATTCGACTCTTACGGAATACGAGATCCTGAAAAGTTCCTGAGCGCCGTCGGATCGACAATTGTTACTGCAAAAATGGATGAAAACGGTGAAAAGCCGGTAACAATCGCGACTATTGCGCGTCTTGACGATCTTCAACGTGCGGTTTCATCAAAAGCTAAGGAACTTGCCGACGACTCTCCCCACGAAATGTCGATAATGGGAAGCGATATTATTGGAGTTTCGTATGTGAACAATCGAATTCATTTAGGGGATGTGAATAGCATTATCGAATGTATAGCAAAGGAAACGAACAACCCGATCAAGCCACAAATAGAACTTCGGCAACAAATTGGCGAACCTAATTACGTCATTGTCACGGTAGGAAAGGAAAATTCGCAGGTGGGTGATATTGTTTCGGTTTTGGTCTTGAAAAATTCGGAGGACTCCAAAGCAAAAAGTGATTACAAAATCGAATCGCGATTCACAAAACAAGGTATCGAGAGGCGGACGGTTTCGGATTTTGGGTTTATCGGTTGGATAATCACTCAGTTTGGAAAAGATGAATAGTGTTCGCGGGGCAGACCCGCCTTTCTGACTGCGCCAAACTACAAGACAGCGTAAACCTGCAAGCTGGGTAAAGCTGCAAAATCTTAGTTTATCAAAACATCTTAACCACACGCAGTCAGGAAGGCGGGCTTGACCCCGCTGTCCATCCACGACAAAATCCCTTTTTACAGCAACAACGAATTTTTCAATTTTCCCTTAAAGCTATTCATTGACGGTCTGTCTTGCAATGCGGTCGCTGAGTGTGTTAATTTCATCAAACTATGCTGCTCGACATTGTCTAGTTCATCCGCGATTCTTTGTCCGTTTCTTTCGGTCTTTACCGTTTTTTAGAACGGATATCCTTAGCGCGTTTCCACGCGCAGTTTTTCAAGTTTAATTTTAATTTTGTATGTCTATATCAAATAAAACTCCGTCTGCGGAGGCGGTTGACAACTCATTCATGTCGATTTTGCGCGAAGCATTTTTCGGTTCAAAACGAGATTTTACCGAGGGGTCGATCATTGTCGGGCTAATCATCCTAGCCGTTCCTATGGTTCTAGAAATGTCGATGGAGGCGCTCTTCGCGATCATCGATACGTTCTTTGTTTCAAAGCTCGGTGCCGAGTCCGTGGCCGTTGTTGGGCTGACGGAATCCGTATTGGTTTTGATCTATGCCGTTGCGATCGGTTTGAGCATCGGAGCAACGGCGACGGTCGCCCGCCGAACCGGTGAAAAAGATATGGATGGAGCCGCGCGAAGCGCCGCTCATATCATCTATCTGGGGCTGATCGTTTCGGTGGTGATGGGCTCAATTGGCGTTATTTTCGCACCCGATATTTTTCGCCTGCTCGGTGCTCAGGCGGATGTGATCGAGCTTGGTACGCCATTCATGCGGATCATGTTCGGCTCGAATGCGGTGATCGTTTTTCTGTTTTTGCTCAACGCGATCTTTCGTGGTGCGGGCGATGCGGCGATCGCTCTTCGCGTTTTGATCATTGCAAACGGACTGAATATTATCCTTGACCCGATGTTCATTTTCGGTATCGGTTTTTTCCCCGAATTAGGAGTAACCGGAGCCGCCGTTGCGACGGCAATCGGCCGCGGAACCGGCGTCGCGTATGCGATGTGGTCGCTGCTCTTTCGAGACAACGGCGGGCGGATCGAGATACGCAGGCATCACTGGAAGTTCGACCCAAATCTTTTGTGGAGCCTGATTCGTTTATCCTCGACGGCAATCCTTCAGTTCCTGATCGCCACTGCAAGCTGGACCGGGCTGGTCGTTATAATTGCGGGTTTTGGTACAGTCGCGCTTGCCGGCTATCAGATCGGATTGCGCGTGATTGTCTTCGTGATTCTTCCCGCCATCGGTTTGGCAAATGCCGCCGCAACGCTTGTAGGACAAAACCTCGGCGCCGGGAAACCCGAACGCGCCGAGCGCTCGGTTTGGGCAGCCGGTTTTCTCAATGCCGCTTTGCTCGGGCTTGCCGGGATGTTTTTCGTTCTGTTTCCGGGATTGGTTATCTCAATTTTCACGACCGAGCCGGATGTTGCGAGGTACGGCACGGACTGTCTGCGGATCGTCGGTTACGGTTATGCCTTTTACGGGCTCGGCATGGTGATGGAAAGCTCATTCAACGGCGCGGGCGATACAGTGACGCCAACCTGGCTGAACCTGTTTGTCTTTTGGCTGTTTGAAATCCCGCTTGCGTATCTTTTGGCCTACCATTTCAAAATGGGGCCGCAGGGCGTTTTTTGGTCGATCACGCTGGCATACATGCTGCTGGCGATTTCGGCCGCGCTGCTATTCAAACGCGGCAAGTGGAAACTAAAAGTCGTTTAGAAAAAAATAGCCACAGATGCACACGGATAAACACAGACAGCTTGGTTTCAAAAATCCGTGTTCATCTGTGCTAATCTGTGGCTAAATTTCTTAATGACCTTTCCCGATCCGCGAACTTACGATTTTCCCGAATGGCTGCCGCACGGCGAATATATGTATTTCGCCCGCGAGGTAGTTTCGTTCGGCGATCCGCTGACGGTCGAAAATCTGCGCGAGGCATATTTGAAGGGAATCTTTCCGTGGTATATGGAAGGCATTCCGCTGCCCTGGTATTGTCCCGAACGCCGCGCGATTCTGGAGTTCAAAGATCTTCATATTCCCAAAAGTCTCGAAAGAGCCCGTCGACGCGCGCGCCTTTCGTTTACGATCGACTGCGATTTTCGTGGTGTAATGGACGAATGTTCAAAAGCAAATCGTCCCGGACAAGGCGGGACGTGGATAACACCCGAATTCATCGACGCCTACTGCGAACTTTACGAAGAAGGAATGGCACACAGCGTCGAGGCTTGGGATGAAACCGGCGAACTCGTCGGCGGCATTTACGGCGTTGATGCCGGCGGCGTCTTCTGCGGCGAATCGATGTTCTACAAAAAACCCAACGCCTCAAAACTCGCACTACTTTTCCTGATCGATCACCTTCGATCCCGTGGCGCAACATGGCTCGATGCACAGGTGATGACCCCGCACATCGAGGCACTAGGAGCCAAAGAGATTGATAGATTTGAATTTTTGGATAAACTCATCGCGACACAGTCCCGTTGCCTAACCATTTTCGTCAACGACGCGCTATAGTTGCTTCTTAATTCTATTGGATTTCGAGGTTGTAGATATGATATTTCAAAAATGGCTTCTGCTCTTCGTATTCGCCTTTGCTGCCATTGCAAGCGGACAAAGCGATCTTGAACAAAAATGCGATAGCCTTTTTGCCGATCAAAATAATGTAAGCTCACCCGGCGTAGCCGTCATCGTCGTCCTAAATGGCAAAGTGCTTGTAAAAAAGGCTTACGGGATGGCGAGCATCGAACATCAGGTGCCTTTTACTTCTCAGAGCGTAGTCCGGATAAATTATTCCGAAGGTCGGGAATTTATTTCGATCGCGGCCGTGCTGATGGCCGAAGACGGTAAGCTCGACCTCAACGATCGCGTCCGAAAGTACTTTCCCGATCTCCCGGTATGGTCGGATAAGGTCACCGTCTGGGATCTGTTGAATCATCGAAGCGGGTTCGTGGACGAGTGGGCAAATCTGCTTCTGACGCAGGCCAATATGGCCAATCGCCTCGATAAATCGCAGTTTCTACAATTGCTCTATACCCAACCCCGGCCGGAGATCGAACCGGGCAAAGGCTATATGTACAGCAATTCCGATTTTGGATTGCTCAGGCTTATCCTTGAAAAGGCGTCGGGCGAGAAGCTCTCGGTCTGGATGAAAAAACGCATCTTCGAGCCGTTGAAAATGAACTCCACACGCCAGTACGATGATCCGCTGGCGATCATACCAAACTTTGCACGCATTTATGAGGATATTGGCGGCGGCAAGGTCAAGGTGAAACATCCAGACAAGACATCGCCTGGCTCTAATTATTTTATAGCAACGTCCGCCGACGATCTTGCACTCTGGGCCGCCGCTCACGCGGACGAAAATAGCGATATAGCAAAAGCCACCGCGAAACTTCTGAAAAATGTAAGGTTGATGCCAAACAACAAAGACCACTACATCTTTGGCCACACGGTCGCGAAGATCAGAGAGAAAACAGTAATATTTCACGAAGGCGTCAGTGAGAACCTCTACTTGACGAGAGTTCCGTCAGAGGGCATCGCGATAATAACCTTGGGTAACAGATATGACAGTTTCGTTGATCAAAATAAGGCTCTTTTGAATCACATTCTCAAAACGCCCGATGCTGACAAACCAAAACCTGTTTTTCTCACGAAGCCGATCGTCGTAACGAAAGAAGAACTTGCAACATACGAAGGCCGATACCTGCTACAAGATCAAACAACCTGGCAAAGCTATGTACCTCTTCGGAAAACTAACGATTTCTTTGTCTCTGACGGCGTCCTGAAAGTTAGATTCTCCGGAGACCTTGTTTATTCGCTCGCAGCGGTTGGGAAAGGTATCTTCTATGCGAATGAGGAAGGCTTTGGAACGCAGGTCACGTTTAGTCAACCGACGCCCAATTCACCGTTCGAAGCGATACTCGAATTTGACGACGGGTTTCCTTCGATCAGGATGAAAAAAGAGAACGCTATTTGGTCGCCGACCAAAGCCACACTTTTATCTTTCACCGGAAAATACTATAGCAGGCACTTGGACTATTACTGGACTATCGCTTTGAATTCAGAAGGCAAGCTGATTGTTAAACGGCCGACCATTGCGGATATGGAATTGGTACCAGACCTCAAAAACGAATTTCGTCTAACGATGGAGGATCGCGTAGGTCACGGCTTTGACGCCTGGGTCAATTTTCACAACGGCGCGAAAGGCCAGGTCACCCACCTTACAGTTCATTATCCACGATTGATGGATCATCGATTTGAAAGGGTCTCTAAATAAATTTATGCCTAATTTTCTGATCTACGGAGCTAATGGATATACGGGTGAATTGATCACGCGTATGGCGGTCGAGCGCGGGTTGAGGCCGATAATTGCGGGGCGCAATAAGGCGGCTATCGAGGAACTTTCGGCGAAGCATGGGCTTGAGTATCGTGTCTTTTCGCTTGATGAGACGGCGAAGGTCGATGCGGCTTTGCAGGAGGTCGAGATGGTGCTTCATTGTGCGGGCCCGTTTTCGTTGACATCGCGTCCGATGGTCGAGGCTTGTTTACGGAATAAGAAGCATTACACCGATATTACCGGTGAGATCGCGGTATTTGAGGCTTGCGCGCGGACGGATGAAAAAGCAAAGGCCGCCGGGATAATGGTGATGCCGGGTGTCGGTTTCGATGTTGTCCCGTCAGATTGTTTGGCTCTGCATTTGAAAAATCGGCTGCCATCGGCGACGCATCTTTCGCTTGCATTTTACGGTATGGGCCGCATTTCGCACGGCACACAGGCGACGATGACGATGAATGTCGGCAAAGGCGGTGCGATACGCAAAGACAGCAAAATAACGTCGGTTCCGGCGGGGTGGAAAACGCGCGAGATAGATTTTGGCGAGGTTAAAAAAACTGGCGTGACGATTCCGTGGGGCGATGTAGCGACTGCCTTTTATTCGACCGGTATTCCGAATATCGAGGTCTTCACAGTCGTGCCAAAAAGCGCCCTGAAGATGATGAAGATGAGCCGATATATCGGTTGGCTGCTAGCGACCGGACCGTTTCAGAAATACCTGCAAAGCAAAATCCCGGCCGGAGGCCCGTCAGATGCCGAACGCGCAAAAGGCAAATCGCTCCTCTGGGGCGAAGCCCGCGACCCGCAAGGCAACAGCGTCGAATCGCGCCTGCAAGCCCCCGAAGGCTACACCATAACGGCCATCGCCGCCCTAAATATCGCTGAAAAAATCCTCGGCGGAAATTTCACGCCCGGCTATCAAACCCCCGCAAAAGTCTACGGCCCCGATCTTGTCCTCGAGGTCAACGGTGTGACTCGGCAGAATGTGAGATAGGGAACCCGATTCGACTCAGCAGGTCCTTGTAACGCGGATCGGCGCTAAAGCTTTCTCCCCATCCTACCCCGTTTCCGGCCGAGGCCAGCGTTTCGAGATAGACAAGGTAGCAGTGACGCTCTTCGAAAGAAACGTCAAGCCATTTATACGCCTGATCCAGTTGCTCGAGCCCGGCATAAACTCGGGCCAGGCTAAAGGCCACCGGAAAGCCGCGGTTATTCATCTCGAGCAGTTCATCTATAACGCCGCGTGCCTCTTTTTCTCTTCCGGTTTTTGCGTAGGCAAAGCCAAGTATCGAAAGCGAAAATTGCTGCCGGGATATCTTGAGTGACCGTTGAGAGGCATCGACCGCTCCCTCATAATTCTTTTGTATCAGAAAGATCTGAGCCTTTAACCAGTAGGCAAGGTGAGAGTTCGGTTCCAGTTCGGTCATTTGCCGTATTTGATCAATCGTCTCATCATATTTATCGGCGCAAAAATAGATCCAACCGGCGAAGAATTTTGCTACCAGCGAAAGCGGGTCAAGATTCAGTGCCTTTTGGGCCTCGTCGATCGCCTGTTCATCTCGATCCATAGTCGCTAAAAATAATCCGTAACGGTAACGTGCGTCAACGTTGCTGGGATTCAGTTGGGCCGCGAGACGAAATTCCTTCTCAGCTGTTTCAAAATTTCTCTCATAATAAAACTGAAAAAGGGCATGCGCCATGTGAGCTTCGGATAGCTCGTCATCGAGTTCCAGAGCTCGGGTCACGGCTGCCTTCCATTGCGGAACTGTTTCTTTATGTGGACGGGAACCAAAGAATAGCGAAGTGCCCAGGCTTAACGCCGTGCCCGAGTAAGCCGAAGCAAATTTTGGCTCAATAGCGATCGCCTTTTCGAAATATTCGATAGCCTTGACGCGCCCTTGTTCCGTATATTTATTGTGGTGAAACCGTCCATGCAGATAAAGTTCGTATGCTTCGTGATTATCCGTGGAACGTTTCAAAACGGCGGCACGAGTGTCACCAAGCAAGGTGACCTTTAATGCTTCGGCTATTGCCAAAGTTATCTCATCCTGAATGTCGAATATATCCTGGATGCGGCGGTCGTATCGCTCAGACCAAATATGGTATCCGTTGCTGGCGTCGATAAGCTGCGCAGTGATCCGAACTCGGTCGCCGTTTCTTCGAACGCTCCCTTCCAAAACAGTTTTTACATTCAGGAACCGGCCGATCTCGACGATGCTGCCGCTTTTGCCCTTAAAGGAAAAAGAAGATGTTCGGGCCGCAACATTCAGGCCGTTTATCTTTGCAAGAGTATTCAAAAGTTCTTCGGCCAGACCGTCGCAGAAGAATTCGTCTTCAGCATCGCGGCCCAAGTTAGCAAAAGACAAAACAGCTATTGAGTTGTAATTTCGAGGCTGTGATAATTCCCCCTTAACAGAGGCGAGGTTTGCGGTTGACCGAAGCGAATGGCCGTAAGTTTTCAGATCATCCGGCCCGTCATCATCGCGGTATGTATCCTGAAGCCACGAACCGCTGACCTCGATCTTGCGAACCGGCGCAACAAATCGATAGCCATGTTTTCTAACGGTCTCTATAAGCCTGCCGCCGGTTTCCGCTTCTCCGACGAACCGCCGGAGGAGATGGATCTGTTTATCGAGATTATTTTCTTCGACTATCGTATTGGGCCAGAGGGCAGAGATAAGCTCGTCTTTCAACACAAGGTGGCCTCGCCTGCGTACCAAAATGACGAGAGTTTCAAACGCCTTTTCGGGAAGATTTCCGATCTCAGTTCCATCGAGGCGCTCGATTACACGCTCATTAACATCCAGCCGAAAATCGCCAAATTCAAATATCTCTTTTTTGTTCAACGACATAGTCGCCTGCCAAATAGCCGGAAGAAAAACGGAAGAAAATTTTCAGACATTCCGAAAGATTCTAATTCACAAAATGCTTAGTCTCGTGTACGTCGAGCCTATTGACGAGACGAATGCGATCTGAGCATCTTGCCGATGCGCAGAATATTAGCACCGACTCGATGCAAAAACAAGGGTATTCTCTTTGCAGTATCTGTGTGCCTGAAATACGACAAAAAGATTTAATTTGACTGCAAGGCATAAAGCCAAAATGAACGATTTCCGTTCGATCAGGCACTTGGCGAACTATAAATAATTCAACCGCGAATGCGTAGTTTGCTTATCGCATAAACAAAACCATTTGGAGAAAAAAATGAAAAAAACAATAATTAGCAACATAACCAAGAAAATCGGCTTTACCGCAGTTTTCACCTTAATTATCCTTGCCGCTTCTGTTTTTGGACAGAAGGATGATGGAAAGAGTGATTTTTTCTGGGATATTTCTGATATCAGCACGCAGCCGGTTATCGTAATGGCAACGGGTGAGAAGGTACCGGCAGCCGGGGCTACTATGACCCGAAACAACCAAAGTGTGTTTTTTACTCTGCACACTCAGGGCCTTACTCCGGGAAACGTAGTGACAGCATGGATGGCGGTGTTCAATAATCCGCGGCACTGCGCTACCAGCCCCTGCACGCCGGCGGATTTCGCCAATCCTGACGTCAATGGAACGCTGCTAAATACCGGCGGCCGGATTATCGGGCCGGATGGTTCTGCAACCTATGGGGCATTCCGAGCGGTTGGAGACGTCACCGGAGCGCGTCCCGGAGTTGGAACAGGCAACGGGCTTGTGAGACCACGGCGAGCGGAAATTCACATCGTTTTGCGAAGCCACGGCCCCGCAAGCGCCGACCCGGCAATTTTGGCTGAACAGCTCAGCATGTTCAACGGCGGCTGTCCGCCCAACGTGTGTTCAAACTTTGGGTCGGCAATTTTTATGCAATAGCTGACATTTGACTTGTCGCTGTAGTACGCAAGATCGGCATGAAAGACAAATAGACGCAGGGAAGAAATTTCCTCTGCGTCTTTGTCATTTCCAATATTATCAAAACTTTAAACGTCCAGGTTCTTTACATCAAGGGCGTTGTCTTCGATAAATTTGCGGCGGGGCTCGACCTGGTCGCCCATCAGGACGGTGAAGATGTCGTCGGTCTCGATCGCGTCTTCGACGCGGACCTGAAGCAGTGTTCGCTTTTCCGGGTCCATCGTCGTTTCCCAAAGCTGTTCGGGATTCATCTCGCCGAGGCCCTTGTAACGCTGGATTGAAAGGTCTTTTTTCGCTAAAGCGGTTACTTTTTCGAGCAGCTCTTCGCGTGTCCGGATCGCTTCACTCGTTCCGTTTTCGCCGACGACAAACGGACCCGGCGTATCCATTTCAAGGTTACGCATCAGCTCGACCGCCTTTGTAAATTCGACATAGCTTGCGATGTTCCAATCAAACACGCTCTTGTTGCCATTCGGCTACGTGATCTCGATCTCGGACAGCCCGTGTTCGAGGTCTGGGATCAGATC
>JBOGOW010000068.1:0-12141 GCA_050748285.1 Pyrinomonadaceae bacterium | reverse complement strand
GGCGCTGATTCGATGTCCAACGTCCCCTTGACTATGGCGGCGCGCTCTTGCATTCCGACCACACCCAAACGCCCGCGCATCGTCGCATTCTTCGAAAAGCACTCCATATCGAAACCTTTTCCGTCATCTTCGACCATAATTTGTATATGGTTCTGCTGACATTCAATGACGACGCTGACATGTTTCGCCTGCGCGTGTTTGAGAATGTTCGTCAGGGCTTCCTGAAAAATGCGATAAATGGTCGTTTCAATATCCAGCGTGAGTGACTGCTTGTCGAGATTGCAGCGATGAAAATCTACTACAATGCCGGTGCGTTCCGACCATTGCGTGAGGTAATTTTCGAGTGCGGCTTGAAGCTCCATATTATCAAGAATGGCGGGACGCAGTTCCCATGTGAGATGATGGACTTCACGCATCAATTCATCAGTAACTTGCAACAGGCGAAGGAGGTTTTTATGCGACGGCGGATCAGGTTTACATATCTCGGTCAATGAGTGGAGTCCTAAAATAAGTTCTGTCAAATACTGTCCCATCTTGTCATGAAGCTCACGCGCGATACGCCCCCGTTCTTCTTCCTGCGCGCCAACCAAGCGATAGAGCAATTGCACGCGGGACTCTTCCGCTTCTCGACGCATGACGATTTCATCTTGCAGAATTCGGTTAGCCGACGCCAGTTCCGCCGTGCGCCTTGAGACTTTCGATTCCAGCTCGACGTTCGCTTGCTGTAGTGCTTGTTCGGCGCGTCGGCGCACGGCAATTTGACCGATTTGGCTGCCGATAGTTGACATCATGGCGATGATGTCTTCGTCAGGGTGGCGAATATCAGGGCTGTAAAATTCCATCACGCCTAGTATTTCCCGGCCGAGTCGAATCGGAAAACCGAATGCACAACGCAGCCCCTCTTTATCCGCGATGCCGGCGCGCGGTAAATCGTATTGACGGGCAGCTACGACGATGTCGGGAATCCATTTGGGCGAGCCGGTATTCCAGACCATGCCAGGCAGACCGACATCGCATTTATTCCGTAAATGGGGCGTGACCGCAGTAAACTCGCTAGCGACCATCGACGGATCATGCCAGATTTCGACACAGTAAATTTCGTCCGAATCGTTGTCAACGATCCATAGCGCGCCCAATTTCCAATCCAGGTTTTCGCACACGGCTTTAAGAATTTGCGGCGCAGCTTCTGTTAGCGTCGCGGCCTCCGACAGAACACGTGTCACGACATACTGTACGGTTAAGCGTCCTTCAAGCAGTTTGCGGGCGGTGATGTCGGCAGCGACTCCGGCAATCCGATAAACTTCACCGTCATTATTCTTGATCGGGAAAGCGCGATCTCTGATCCAGCGTATTGAGCCGTCGGGTTGAACGACGCGATATTCTTCATCGTAGTCGCCGCGGGCTTGCTTGAGGAGTTCGGCATTGCGGATGCGCTCCTTGTCGTTTGGATGCACGGCGTCGAGCCATGAACGGGGCGCGGCGTAGAGACTATCGAGCGACTGTCCCCAAATCTCTTCATAACCGGGACTGACGTAAATCAGTTCATGGGTTTGCAATTTGCTCAACCAAAATACTTCATGGACGTTTTCTGCCAATTGCCTGAATCTTTCTTCACTCTCACGCAACGCATTCGCACTGCGATGGCGTTCCGTCACATTCCGAATGACACTCGTGAAGTAATATTTACCGTCTTCGAGATGCTCGCCAAAAGAAATTTCCGCCGGAAATTCTTCGCCGTTTTTGTGTCGTCCCATTACCTCGACTAACTGCCATTTGAATTTCTTCTCGCCCGTATCAATAAAGCGTCGTATCCCCGCTTTGTGAAATTGTCGCAGGCGTTCCGGCATGAGCATGGTCAGACACGCACCGTTCAGTTCGGCGGCGGTATAGCCGAAGATTTTTTCCGTCGCCCGATTGGCAAAGAGAATCGTGCTATTCTCATCAATCGTCACTATGGCATCCGAAGCCATCTCAGCTACGATGCGGTGATGTGCTTCACTCTCATGCAACTCTTCTCTAATCTTCTTGTTTCGGATTATGTTGCGGGCCGGAGTTTCTCGCGTCACCGTCGGGCTTTTTCCAGGCTTGCTCGATAAGGATGCAAAATGCTTTCGCAACTCGATCTGGCTGATGAGTTGGCGACTCAAAACTCTTAAGGCGTCTTGTTGTTCGGGCGACAACTCTCGCGGAACTCTATCGGCAATGCCGAGCGTACCGATCGATTGACGGTCGGATGTAAGCAAAGGCACGCCGGTATAAAATCGAATATGCGGGGCGGCGATGACAAGAGGATTCATGCTGAATCGCTCATCGAATGAAGCATCATTGACGACTAAAACATCCGATTGATCGATGGTCTGCGAACAGAATTCGACACATTGCGGAGTTTCGGCAAAGCGGAAGCCGATACTCGACTTAAACCAAAAGCGTTCGCCGTCATGAAAGGCGATAAATGCCATCGGCGTTTGGCATTGACAGATACGCGCCGCCAACATCGCGAGGTCGTCAAAGACTTGCTCCATTGCGGTATCAAGAACCTCGTAACTGCAAACTTCATCGGGTCCGTCTGAATGGTTTGTGTTTCCCCTAATCTGCACTGCGTTTACCCACTGTTCGTTCGCTCTAAAATAATTCTTTGTTTTTACATGCCACTAATTTGATTTTCCTTCAAACTGCTGACCAGTCAAAAAGTTTGACCTCATTGGTCGAAACTTTGGGGTTGTTTCCTCAAAATCGACTCAAATCAAGAAAATCACTTTGCTGTCATATTTCCGATATTGTCGCGTGGCTTTGTTCGCCTTGATACAGATATTCAAATTATCATCGCCTCCCGAACGGGAAGTCAAGGCCGGTCGAGGCTGGTTCATTCGATCGACAAATTTCAAGCGTGTAAAAGTAGCATAAGTGACTGAACCGGTCAAGTTTTTTCGCCACACAAAACACTCTCTGTTCCTCGCGTTTGATTGCAAGTGTTTCTCAAACTCCTGCGGATGTTCCAGCCTGAACTAGAGTGCGGTCCGATCGGATTGTAGTAGCCTCCGAAATATTCGTAAGTGTTGGCAAAGAATGGTTTAATTTTACTTTGCGTCATCACGGCTTCGTTCTAATGACGCCAGATAGCTTGGTTTAGTCTATAATCCGCAATCCGACCGCGTGTTTTCCCGACCGAGGTGGGTTTCTCCTGACACGCGACGGACGTTTTCCCGACATACACGATCTTGAGGATATGATTATAATCATCCACGTCGACCACTTAAGCATTTCGAATGAGCGACCGCATGACGGTGATAGCGAACATTGAAACGATGAAGACAATAGTGAGACCTATTAAAAACAGGTTCAAAAACTTCAACCGAACATCTAGCTCATGCAATACACCGGATTTGACAACGAGTTTTGAAATAGTTTGCTCGCTGCCGCTTGCAACGAGCAAAACATGCGAGGCCATCTCGAGTATGGCCAAGCCAATAAACAAGAAACACCTCTCCTCACGTTAGTATTGATGAATAGGGTTTCTAAAACCACAACACCAGCCGCATCGCTGCGACGAATGATGTATTGATAAAACACAAGCACTATAGCTCATTTACGGCGGCGAAGCAACCAAAATATAGGAGAACACAATGAATTTCAAGAAATTTGCAACGCGTGCAATATCTCTGGTATTGAGCATAGGAATGCTCCTTTCCAGTTTTGGCAGCGTTCTTAACGTAAGAGCCGCCGATCACCGCGATTCGCAATCAGTTGATGCGATTCCCGAAGGCGATTTGACAGACGTATTCGCCTTCGTCGATCCGGCTAACACCGGCAACGTCGTGCTGATTCTGCCAGTCAACCCGTTTCTCGTCCCCGCTGAAGGACCCAGTGTCCGCTTCGGCGAAGACCTGCTTTATCAATTCAAGATCAACAACGGCGGCGATGACCGCGAAGACCTCGTCGTACAGTTCAACTTCGGCAACGGCAGGGGACCGCAAACCTACGATGTGGTGCTTGGCACCCCGTCCGTCACCGGACCGAATGGCAACACGCGCATCAGCGGCACGACGCTTTGCTCCGGTGGCGTGGGCAGCGTGAATGTCGGCAGCGCAGTTGGCGGTGACATTGACAGCCATATCATTGTCGATAACACAACCGGTTCCACATGCTATGCCGGCGTCGCCGACGATTCGTTCCAAACCGACGTGGCACAGGCAGTGTTCCGCATCGGCTTGAATCCGAATCCAACAGGCAATGCCGCCAATCACACGCAGGATGTGTTTCGCGGTTTCGTAAGTGTCCCGTTCGGTCCGCTTCGCGGTCGTGCGTTGCGCGCCGACTTGACAAGCGGTTCTGACGGTTTCGGCGGCTTCAATACGTCCATCATGGCGGTTTCACTGCCTAAGAGCTTACTGCGCGGCTCCGGCATCCGCGTGCCGAATGCCCAGAGCACCACCGCTACGCTCAAAGCCGCTAATCCGTCTTTCATCGGCGTGTGGGGTACGGTCAGTCGTCCGACAAGCGAATCTTTCGACGGCTTCAATGTTGTTGCCTCCGACACATACGAGCAGTTCGAGCGTATGGGACAACAGCTAGCCAATACGGTTTGGATTTTCGGTCCGAACCAAGACGGCTCGGCGACCTTCGGCTTCCCGGCACTGGGCAGTTTTACGACTGCCGAAATCAAGGACCTCTACAACGCTTCCGGTCCAGAAACAGATTGGCAGAATTTCTCGAGATATGTCCCTGATTCGCTCGTCACCTGCGGCGGCGGTCTTGGATGTCTGACGGGCGGCATCGTCGGCGCGAACTTTATTGAATCGCGTCGCACGTTATTGACCGCAGGCGGATTTACCGCACCGGGCGGCGTCACGGGCGTATCGGCTATATTGCCGCAACTGCCGAATAACATCGCGGGAAATAGGAATAACCAGTTGATGCGCCAGTTGGTTATGCCGGACATGATGCGTTTGAACCTGGACTTGCTGCCATCGGGCACGATTCAACCCGGCGCGGGCGGCACGGGCACCGGCGATCCGATCTTGTCGATTGCTTCATGGGGCGTACAGAACGGTCGCCGTCCGGCGGACGACGTAACGGATATTTATCTCCGCCTCGCGCGTGAACTGACGGATGTGAAATTCCCTGACAATCTGCTTGTCTTAGGTTTGGGAACGGGCGGCGTCGCGGGTCTTATTCCCGGAGCAGCACCGCAGGGCAATCGTCATTCGCTGCAGTGTACACAACTGCAAGTGACGATTGTCAATCCGCAAATCCTTCAGCCTTGTGAAGACGCACGTATCTTCGCAGTGCTTCAGGGAACTGACTTCATCGAGCAATTGCCGACCGATGTTGAAAATGTTGCGAATCAGGTAAGTCAGCAGAGAGTGTTGCGTAATTCGTTTCCGTACCTCTCGATCAATCCTGTTCCGGGCGAAGCCGGCACGACTAATTTCCCGCCGCAGCAGTAACGCTTAACCAGTCAACTCATCGGGAAGGGCCTTCGAGCCCTTCCCAGTTTTTTTTTCAACAACAGAGGAGGATGAATCATGAATAAGAAACGAATCGTGATCCTGAGCGTCATCATCGCACTGCTCGGCTGCACGGGCTACATCGCAGCAACTATGTGGCTGACGGCTCGCGGCACAGCATCCACGCAGCTCGATAAAAACATAACCTTTCTCGAATCCCGCGTGAAGGCATTTCCCGACGATTCTGAAACATACCGTATGCTGGCCTCGGGATTGGTGCAGCGTGCCGAAGCGACCGGCAATGCCGCCGATTACGACCGAGCAATGGCGGAAATCGACAAGGCCGATGAATTAGACCCTAACAGTTTACGTTTGACACAGGCGCGAGCCATTACTTTATTTTCCCGTCATCATTTTCAAGAAACGAAGGCCGTCGCCGAAAAAGGTTTGGAGCGCGATCCCGACAATGCCGATCTGCTCGGTCTCGCCGGAGACGGCGCACTCGAATCGGGCGATCTTGCGACAGCGGAAAAGCATTATCAACACCTCGTCGAAACCAGTCCGAAATTAACCGGCGCGTGGGCACGGCTTTCACATTTGGAGGAAGTTCGCGGTAATTTCGCCAAGGCTTCGGAGTTAATGGAAAAATCAATCAACGCGGGCTATCCGAAACCGCTCGGTCCGGCGGGCGTTGCATGGGCTCGCTCGATTCTCGGAGAAATCGAAGCCAAGCGCGGCAATCTCGACGAAGCGCGTCGCCAATACAATTGGGCGCTGGCCAAAGTTCCCGATTACCCGCTCGCGCTCGAATTCTTAGCCGATCTCGAACAGTGGCAGGGACACCCGGACAAAGCGGAAGAAATCTATCGCAATTTGCTTTCTAAAAAAGCCGATCCGAAATGGCAAGTGAGTCTGGCGACATTGCTCGAAAAACGCGGCGTGAAAGGTGAAGCCGCAGAACTACGTGCGGAAGCCCGCAAGTTTTACGAACAAACCGTCGCAAGCGGCAATGATGGTTATCTACGCTCGTTGGCGACACTCGAACTCGACGAGCATAATTATCAGCGCGCCGCCGAACTCGCCGCGCGCGACATGGCACTGCGTCCGACGGCCGAGAGCCGAGCGATTTATGCCAACATTATTAAAGCGGCGAACGATGCCGGACAGCCGCTAACCCTCGCCCAAAATGTTCAATGAGAAGTGTTGTTGCCGAACTCGCAACGCTTCTCAATAAGATGCTTCGGCTCAATAACGAAGCGGGTTTTTCAAAGCGAATTGGTTGAAGTCACAAAAGGAATTTTATGAATGTTAAACGTCAAACTACAATGCGTCATTGCACACGGTTCACGATGTTTGTGGCTTTGCTGTGCATCATCGGACTAGCGGCGAGCTCGGCTTTCAGCCATGCGCTCGGCAATTTCACTATCAACCATTTCGTCCGCCTTCAATTCGGCGACGAACGCATAGCCGTACACTATGTCGTTGACATGGCGGAGATTCCCGCGCTTCAAGAATTGCAAGCTGCCGATGCGAAAGGCAACGGCACGCCGACGGAAGCAGAATTAGACGCATATTTGAAACGCGCCGCCGACATGTATGTCGACGGGTTGCTGATAACCGTTGACGGTGTGCGTTTGCCGCTCAAAGCAACTAATCAACATCTTAGTCTGCCCGCGGGTTCGGGCGGTTTGCAGACGCTTCGGCTCGAATTGGATTACGAAACCGCGCCGCTTTCTTTCGACGCGCAGAAAGTCCAAAACTTTAGATTTGAAGACACGAACCAGCGCGACCGCATCGGCTGGCGTGAAATCGTCGTCGAGCCGTCCGCAGCCATCTCGGTTTTTGACAGCACGGCTTACAGCAATAGCGTCACCGACGAACTCAAAGCCTACCCCGAAAATTTAACTATCGCCCCGCTCAACGAATTCGCCGCCGCATTTTCATTTACAAAAGGTGAGGTGCCAGCCAATGCAGTCGCTATACGCCCGCGAGACACAAACACATCCGCCGCAAATTCGGCCGGCACAACGCTTAACGGAAGCGATGCGCCAGCGAATGCAGCGAGCCAGACAACGACTACGGACAAATCGTCAGAAGTCGCTTTTGGTACTTCAACGATTGACCGAACGCGTGACCGTTTAACCGAATTGATTTCCGTGCCGACGTTAACACCGCTCGTCGCATTGTTCGGCCTGCTATTCGCCATGGTTCTTGGCGGCCTGCACGCGATGTCGCCGGGTCACGGCAAAACGGTTGTCGGAGCGTATCTCGTCGGGTCGCGCGGCACAGCGAAACACGCGGCATTTCTCGGCCTGACCGTCACCATAACGCACACGTTGGGCGTCTTCGCACTCGGCTTGATTACTCTGTTCGCATCGCAATACATTCTGCCCGAAACACTTTTTCCTGTATTGAGCTTTACGTCCGGTGCGATTGTTCTCGGCATAGGTTTGAGTCTTTTCGTGCGTCGCCTGCGCGGAACGTTAGGCGGTGCAAAGCATAAGCACGGAGAACACGAACATCATGACCACGACCACGGACACGAGCATGCCCACGAACACGATCACGACCACCAACATATGTCCGATCCGATGATGCCGCATTCGCACGGCGGAGGTGCCGAACACACGCATATGCCACCGGGAGCAGATGGTGAGCCTGTGACGTGGCGCAGTTTGCTCGCGCTCGGCATTTCCGGCGGGTTATTGCCGTGTCCGTCGGCATTGGTCGTATTGCTGTCGGCGATTTCACTGCATCGCGTAGGCTATGGTTTATTGCTGGTGATGGCGTTCAGCGTCGGTTTGGCGGCGACATTGACGGCAGTCGGCTTGGCGTTCGTTTATGCAGGTCGTTTGTTGAAACGAGAGAACGGCATGGTCAATGGTTTGACGCGTATCATGCCGGTATTAAGTTCATTCGTTATTGCGTGTGTGGGCGCGTTGATCTGTGTCGAATCGCTCAAACAAAGCGGCGTGGATTTCAATGCCTGGCTGCCCGCTACGAACTTGCAGACAGGATCTGTTTCAACCTTTTCGATACTTGTTTTCGGACTTTTATTCGGACTCAAACATGCGGTTGAAGCCGATCATCTGGCGGCGGTCTCAACCATCGTGAGTGAGCGCAAAAGTATCTTGAGTTCGTCTTTGGTCGGGGGCATGTGGGGCATCGGTCACACGATTTCACTGCTCGTTGTCGGAATCTTCGTCATCGTGCTGCGTGTTGAAATCGGCGCCCGTCTGGCATCGGCGTTGGAGTTCGGCGTGGCGTTGATGTTGATCGCGCTCGGCATAAATGCGCTGCGTAAATTGATAAGCGGCGGCACTCTTCATTTGCACCCGCATCAGCATTTCGGACACGCGCACCTGCATCCGCATCAGCATCTCGAACTTGAGCATCCGCATATGCACGACGTCACGTCCGAGATCGTTGCCGCCGACACGCATCACGGATTGCGAATCGGAGCACGTCCGCTTCTTGTCGGCATCGTTCACGGACTCGCGGGCAGCGCGGCGTTGATGCTACTAGTGTTGTCAACGATCAAGTCGCCACTCATCGGCATGGCGTATATCGGCGTCTTCGGCATTGGTTCGATTGGCGGCATGATGTTGATGAGCGCACTCGTCGGCCTGCCAATTCATTTGACGGCCAACCGCTGCGCGTCCGGCACGCGCGTGTTGCAAGGACTCGCTGGCGCATTTAGTTTGTGTTTCGGATTATTTATGACATATGAAATCGGATATGTCGGCGGTCTGTTTCGTTAAACTGAAAAAAAATCGCAATGTTCACAGGTGAAGCTACAAACTCGAATTATGACGTGTTAGTCTCTTCTTCACAAATAAATCTGCTAGGAATTAGCCGACTCCGTGTCAGCTCGAACTAGAAGAGGGTCTTATGAAATACCTGGCGTCCATCACGAATTCTCGCATTTCTTCTTTTCCCGCCCTCGCTCAAAAAGATTCTCGCCTTTTCTCCGGCACAATTGTCACTCCCCAATTTGAGCTTGTGCCGAACGTCTTGCTCGAGATACAGAGTGGGGCCGGCACCGTCAATGTTTCCAACGACGCCGAGGGCAGATTTTCGGTTAACATTCCGGCGGGCGGATTCACTGTAAAGCTTTCGGGAAGCGGTATCGCGCCGGTCACGCGCACTTTCTCGTCTTCCGACAAAACCGAGGACGTACAGCTAAAGATCAACTACGTCGTTCCGCCAGTAAATGCGAGCGTCACAATTCAAGCGGACGCTCTCGAACCTGCGGTCGAGCAGCGAAACGATACCGTTTACAAAAATTCTCTGTTTAATCGCGATGACCAGCTTGTCTTTACGCTGAACGCCGGGATCAATGCCGGTCAGCATGAAGGTGGAGGAAAATCGCTTCCTATCCCGCTCACCAAAAATACAGTCGAGAACCGTCTCGAAAACCTCATTCGGGAACGATCGGGATTTTGTTGAAAAGCCTGGCGGCCACTTTCTGGCCTATTCCTCAGGCGATAGGTTGGAAGATTATCTCAGACGGATCGAAACTGTTCCGACACATGATATTTTGGGCACATATGGTTTTTCGATATTCTCTACCGTAAATGATGCAGTGTATGGAGAATACACACAGATAATGTTGTGATCTAGAATAAAGTTTATCTTTGATTGCCAGAAGTAGAGAGAATGTGTCAAATTTCTTGCAATTTGACCGATTCAGGTTTATACTGCCTCCATCTTTTCTTTTCGTCGTCCAGGCTTTTACATTTTGAGCCTGTTCACCCATAACCGAAGACAACCATTCCCGCCGACGGGAAATCGATCACGCGGAGAATCGAGATGGCATTTATCCTCACTTCCCCAAGATTCCTCAGGAATTGCCTGTGCTGTCCAACAACAACTTTAGACCGGAGACGGATCATTCCCCGAACATATAGACGAATTTTCGAAGACACGAATTTACCGTTGGAGGCTCGCTCACGCGAGTATTAGCAATATGATTAAAAAGAATCGAAAAAAACGAACCGCTGATCGGACTCCGCGCGTCGCCGCGACGGAACCTAAACCGAAAAAAAGTCCGGTTCTGATGATCGTTGTGTTGGTTATGGCCGTCGCGGGCTTTGGCGCCGTTGTCTCCTACCGCAGTATTTCATCTCCGGCTGCGGGTTCAGCAGCGGCGCGACCACCAGTTTCAAGTTCTACACCAAATTACAACGCAAATGCGCCAGCAAAGGAATATGTCTATGCCGGCGGCAAACTGCTTGCGGTATCTGAGCCGATGGCTCCCGTGCCGGCGGATTTGGCCATCTGGCGGCCATCGTCGGGGGTTTGGTGGGTCTTGGGCGGGACGGGTTCGCAGCAGGCGGTTCAGGAATGGGGATTGGCGGGCGATATTCCGGTGCCGGGCGACTACGACGGCGACGGCAAGACGGATTTCTGTGTTTTCAGACCGTCGGACGGCGTCTGGTACATCGTAAACAGCAGCACTGGCACGACCGGCGGGATTCAATTCGGCCAGGCGGGAGATAAACCGGTCGCAGCGGATTTCGACGGCGACGGGCGGACGGACACGGCGGTCTATCGGGCGGAATCCGGCAGCGGCGTCTGGTACATTCTCAACAGCAGCGGTTCGGGCACGACGATAATCCAATTCGGATTCGCCGCCGACACGCCCGCACCCGCAGATTTCGACGGCGACGGACGTGCCGACATAAACGTCTGGCGTGATTCCAATTTCACTTTCTACAGCTTGTTCAGCACAACCGGCTTGCTCAATTCACTGATCCTCGGAAGCTCCAGCGGGACGCCAATCCCCGCCGACTACGACGGCGACGGCAAGGCCAACTACGCCGTAAAATCCGGCAGCAACTGGCTGATCCTAAACGCAAACTACACCAGCAGCTCAATTGTCTCATGGCAGCAACCGGGCGACCTCCCCGTCCACAACGACTACGACGGCGACGGAATAGTCGATATCGCCGTCTGGCGCGACTCAAACGGAACCTGGTACATCCGCCAATCCTCCCTCATCGGCCAATCCAACGAACTCCGCCAAACCCAATGGGGCCTCCCCGGCGACATCCCCGTTCCGGCGTTTTACAGGAGATAGCGACCGTGTTCGCACTAGGGTAGAAGCCCGACCGTCAGGAAGCTAATTTTTAGGTAGGGCTAAATCAGCAGGAAATACTGGCAGAAGACCAGACACCAGACGAGGAAATATAACCATGACCAATATCCTTAAAGACGCAAAGCAAATCCTGAAAACAAGACATTTAAGCTTAACGGCCAGACAAATTTCAGCCATTTTGACCATGATGGCCCTGCTGCTCCCAATAGCCGCCCCAATCCCCGTCTGGGCCCAAAATATGAACTTGCCGCGATTTGCCGACAGCGGCCTGCGGCTGACGGCTGATGGCCCGACGCTGGCCGAATCGTCGGTTGATCTGGTCGGCGAACTTTTTAAAGGATTTGCGTCTTTCGTCTATGCAGGAAAAGTTGAGGAAAAAAAGAGAGAAAAACCTTTTAGCCGCGAAGAACTCGAAAAACGTGTCAAAGGAATTGAAACTCAAATTTCAGAAGAACAGGAAATAAAAGCCGGACAGCTTTTGGCATTAACCGGCATTCCGGTCGATATGGATCAGAATCCGGTAAACGGTTTGGCTGTGGAGTGGAAATCGTCCGACGAACAAATACTAAAAATCACAAACAACGAAATGGCTGT
>JBOGOW010000067.1:0-12198 GCA_050748285.1 Pyrinomonadaceae bacterium | reverse complement strand
GCGTTTGCCTATCAAATCTTTAGTTAGAAGAGAGCTAAGAGCTGCCAGCTTAGAGCTTTCAGCCGTTTTTCTGCCGAAAAGCCACGGTTCCAGGATTTACCCGATAGTAGAATGTTCCAATCCGTAATCCGGGTTCAAAAGGCACAGCCGTAGGTTTTGCAAAGCTTCAGCGTGATGTGCTCGAGAATGGCCTATGCCGTTTAGCTCCTACTACGAAACGGGTACGTAACACGCACATTTGCAAGTTTCGTCGAGACCCTTGTATGGGACAACCGCAACTAAAAACCGGCCTAGAATTTATACCTGAATTGAGCAGAAAAACTTCGGCCTGGGCCGTCGATTCCCCAGCTTGGATTGCGATAGAACTGGTCGAAGATATTTTCGACCGCCCAGAAAAATCCCATTTTCTCATTTATGGTAATCCCGCCGCGGACATTCGCCAGCGCGTATCCGGGCAGGGCGGTAAAGAGAGGTTGCGTGACAAAACCAGGCCCGAGCACACGCGTCAAAACCTGAGTGATATTCTCTCCGGTGGCAAGCAGCGTGTAGGTATTGACGTTTGCATTGCAGGTTCCGGCGGCGTTAGAGGTCAGCCCGCGGACGCACGCTCCACGCCTGAAAAAATTCTCGATCTGCGAGCGCGAACGCGGAGCACCGGTTCGGCGATCAGCAATATCCCCGCTCGAAAAGCGATCCTGGCGGCCGGCAAGCGTCGAATAACCTTCGACCCAAAACCGCGAGTGATTGTAGCGAAGGCTCAGGAAACCGGTCGGCGGCGGCGTTCCGCCTTCAATATTTGGCGGAAGACCCGTTTCGCTGTCGGCTGCGTGAATAAATGTAAAATTCGATTTGAAAACAAGATCGCGGCGAAGCTGGGCTTCGGATTCGAACTCAATTCCCCAAATATTTGCCGTAGTTAGGTTTGAACGCACAAGAACCGGTGCGGTCGATAGAGCGACAAAAACTGCACCGGTCGGCAACTGGTCGGTGATCGTTTGGCCGCCGAGCGATTGGCTGACCGCACCCGGCGGAAGGATAAGCGTCTGTTTGGTGATCGCGTCAATGATATCAAGCCGGAAAACTGTAAACTCGGCGTCAAATCGTTTTCGCTGATAGCGGACGCTGAAATCGTAACCGTTGCTCGCCTCGGAACGCTGTTTTGCGACAGGAAGACCCGTTGAAACGGCGTCAGCACCGGCGGTCGTGCCGATCGTGCCGCCAAGCGATCCGGCGGTGATGTGATCGACCTCGAAACCGTCGCCGGTCAATCCCAGAGTTCCGAGATCTGTAATGTTCGGATAGCGAAATCCGCGACCGTAGTTGAACGCAATTCTGAAATCTTTCGAGACTTTGACCACCGCGCCGATGCGTCCGGAAAAATCGGCTGTCTTGAGGTCGTCGTCGGGAAAGAGCGGCTGGCCGCCGACAATCGGAGCATCGGCCGCCCGAACCTTATAAGCCGCTCCGCTGTAACGCAAGGCACCGGTAATTCGCAGCCGTTCTGGTATCGCATCCCATTGATCCTGCACGAAAACGCCGCCGGAATTAAACGACGCCCCGTCAGGTATCCGCGGGCGTGAAATCGTAAAGGAATTGGCCACCGGATCGAAAATAAAAGCCGGCGAATTCACCCTTTCCGCATAATAATCGCCGCCGACGAGAAATGTGTTGCTGCGACCGATCCGCTTATCGAGAAAAAAGCTCGCCCCAAATGTGGATGTGCGTTCGTATTGATGCGTAACGCTGCCAAACGGATTTCCCTGTCCGCCCTGATTTACGCGCTCCTCACGCTGGCTGTTGTAAGAGACGGTGAACGACGCGCTGTCGAACGTGCCGAAGCCCTGTTTGACATAGCGCAGATAGCCGAAATCGAGCATCAGATTTCGCAGATCGGCGATCAGGTTGCCATCGCCGCCGAGCAATTGGTCAAAGCGTTTGCCGTTGTCCTGCTGACCGCGTTGGTAATGGAAAATGATCTGCTGATCGTCGGTCGGCGAAAAATTCAGACGAACCGCGCCGCCGTATTGCTGGAAACCGGTGTCCGGATTGCGGTCGTAAAGAATGCTGGACGGCAGACCGAGAAATCGCGTTATGGCCGAATGCGAATCGAGTCCGTTTGCGGTGCGCAGATCGCCGACGCGCCGACCGGCAAAGCTGACATAACCGCCGAATTTTCGCGTTCCGTAACTCAGCAGGCCGGAGGTTCCATAGCTTCGGTCGGACGAGGTAAAACTCGGTGTGAATTCGCCGTGAACTTCACTCTTGTTCCCGCCATATACAGGTGATTTTGTGATCAGATTCACCGTTCCGGCAAGCGAGTCCGATCCGTACTGAGCCCCGTTCGGTCCGCGAAGCACCTCGATCGACTGCAGATTTGTCGGCTCGTTCAAATTAAAAAAAGTATTGATACCGCCGCGCTGTGCGCCGTTTGTATAGCGGACTCCATCGACAAAATTGACCACGTTCTTTCCGGTAAGTCCGCGAACCACAATCGCGCCGATCGTCGGGCTCGTCCTTTGAAGATTCAGCCCCGCTTCTTCCTCGCCCGCCTGGGCAAGCACGGATGTCGCTCGCTCCGCAATAGCTTCGGTACCGATGATCGTTACGGCCTGCGGAACGTCACGGGCCTCCTGCTTTTGTCCGATCTCCGCAGAGACTGTTACGCGGTTTTCACCGACGGCCAGCGTGACAACCAGATCGCTGCCGATAGAGCCGTCGAAATTCACCGTTTGCTCGGCGACGGCAAAACCGCTTGCCAATACGCGCAGATCGTATTCACCAGCCGGCAAAGCCTGAAACATAAACGAACCGTCGCAGTTGGTTGTCGTTGTCAGACCAATGCCGGTCTGCGTATTTCGCACTGTAACGGTGGCGCCTGATACTACATCGCCATTTTGATCTTTTACGGTTCCCTTGAAATTATTTTGCGCACTTGCCTGGCCGGAAATCGCAAAAACGAGAAGAAATATAGTTAATGAAGTCTTTACTAAGTTTGTCATGATGTTAGATTCTTTATTCCTCGATTTCGTAGGTTGCAACACTCGTGGGAGTTTCAAAACATTTAACTTTATACACCTTTACGCGGTCGTCTCCAACACGTGTGTTCAAATATTCGACAAAATAACGGGCGATGTTTTCGGCTGAGGGATTCAGTTCCTCGTCAAAAGGCGGAAGTTCGTTCAGGTTGCGGTGGTCGAGATATTTTACAATCTCGTCCGCCGCTTTTTTGAGATCGCCAAAATCGATCAACAAACCGATATTATTCAGCTCCTCGCCGCGTGCATAAATTTCAACTTTGTAATTATGACCATGCAGATTTTCGCATTTCCCTTTATAGCCACGCAGTTGATGCGCGGAGGAAAAATCGCGTTCGATCATTACTTCAAAAAAACCGCTCATAAAAACAAATATATCATTCTATTCTGATTTCAAATCCTTGATTGCCGATTTATCGACCGTGCGCAGATTGAGGTCGCGTTGCGGGAACGGTATCTCGATCTCTGCTAAGGTAAGTGCCTCGGAAACGGCGGTTACGAGTTCGCTACGGAGCGCGACCCATTCGTCGGAATTATCGGTCCAGGCGCGGAGTTCGAAATCGAGAGAGCTGTCGCCGAAGCCGATAAACAAAGCACGCGGGGCAGGATCGGTCATAACATATTGAACGCCTGTCGCGACATTCGAAAGAATTTCGAGTACGCGTTTCGGATCCGTGCCGTATGCAACGCCGACCGGAATATCGATACGTCGTTTGTCGTCGGACATTGTCCAATTTATCACCTCTTCGGAAATAAGCTGGCTGTTTGGGACGATCACGTCCGAACCATCGACCTTACGGAGTACGCTTGCTCGCAAACCGATTTGGCTTAAATTGCCCTGATGTTCGCCGATCTGGACAAGATCACCGACCTTTACGGGACGTTCGAAGAGCAAGATCAAACCGGAGACGAAATTATTAATGATGTTTTGAAGGCCGAAACCAACACCGATGCCGACCGCACCGGCGATAATTGCAAACTGCGATAATTCAAAACCGAGTGATGCGATCGCAATGATGAATCCAAGTATCAGGACGACATAGTGCACCATCGTTGAAATGGCGTAAGAGACGCCTTCGCCGAGATCGGTGCGCGGGAAAACGTCTTCCTCCAAAACAAATCTGAGAAAACGCGAGAGCACGAACGTTATCCAAACGGCGAAGACAAATGCGACGAAATGACCGGCCGTTAATTTGAATGAACCGACATTAAATTCCGCGGAAATAATTTCGCCGAGAAATGAAAAGACCGCATCGCGAACCGAGAAAAGTATCAATGCAACGAATATCCACAGAATTATCGCCAGCCACTGAACTATCCGCATCGCCTTGAAATGTACAAGCATGCGGTTATTTTTTACGAGCCCAAGCGACGAAAGAGGTTTGACGCGAAGTGCAAACAGCACAAGCCCATCAATGACCTCGACTGCCGTATAAAATATCACCGCGACGTAGGCACTTCGCAAAACGCCGTTCCCGATAATATTGGAAAGACTGACGAAGCCGAGTAAATTAGTGATAAACCCAATTGCAAAAATAGCGATCGCGAATGGGACGATGCGGCGGATGATTTGAAATAAACGAAATTTTCCCGCTTCGACTTTCGCAGCTAAGCTTTTTGATCGCAACAAATAGAATAAAAATAATACGGCCGCGAGCATCTCGCCGAGAAACATGATCCTTGAGAGGATCGCCAAGCCGGATGTGATCTCGCGAAGGCGATCAAAGAAATAAAACCCAACAAGAACATACAAAATAAGGATAAGCGGCCGATCGACCAGACGCCGCAAAAGGATCACTACAGGGATGAGAGCGGCGGCGCCGAGCGCGGCGGACATCAATCGCGGAGGCTGTGGATAAAACCAACCTGCAAAGACTATCGAGAGCAAAAGACCCGAGGCGATCGGATGTGCAAAAATATTTGCCGAGCGTTCTAGCGTCGGTTCTTTTTCAACAAGGCTTTTTACGCGCGAACGAACCCAGAAAAGAGCCGCCGCGAAAAGCAGGAAAATCGCTCCGTGAAATATGAATCTATCACTTTGAACGACCGAATAATCGCTAAGTTCCGCGGCTCGTGCCGATACAGTGTCGCTGATTTCCCCAAGCATTTGCCGCCCGTTCGTTTCGTGCCAATTTAAGCTCCACATTGCAGGACTGTCGCGAACAAAGAGCTTTGAGAGCGCGGTTGATCTTCGTTCCTTTATTGTGGCGACCTCGCCGTTTACTCGCGCGTCAAGATCGCTAACCTGCGTCTGCAAACTCAATAATTCAGCGCGGCCCGCATCGAGGAGTTTCAGGGTTTCCGTGATAGACGCGATGGTTTCTTCTATTCGACCGCGAATTTCCACGGGCACGGGCGCAGCCGATGTTTCCGCGACATTCGCCGTGCTCGCTGGCGGCTGGGTCATCTCTTCAAGTGAGAGCTGCCAGAGGTCATTGAGTTTTCGCAATTCATCGATACGTTTATCGAACGATGCGATCTGTCCCTCAATGTCTTTTTTCCAACCGGCGATGGTCTGCGTAGGTGTTGACCATTCACGTTCGAGCGTATTAAGTTCGTCGAGCGACGGGCGGCCGTCTAATGCGGCTTTGTTTTCCGAAGAAAGCCGTTCGATCTCGTCTGCGAGCTGTGGAATCGCATTTCGTGTAGCTTGATTTTTCGGCCTTGCATTCAAAAAAGCAGTATTTTCCTGCAGCGTCGTTGTCACAGCCTCAGCCTGCGCAACGATTGCAGAGATAGCTATCGGAGTCGGCAGAGGAGTCGGGGGCGGCGTTGAAGCCGCGTTCGTATTTGAATTCGAATCCTGCGCGGCAGTATATACAGGCGCAAAAAACGCCACAAACAAAGATAGCGCCGCTAAAAGGAAACAACCCGCAAATTTGCGGGTATTATTGAAGATCGTAATACGCACTCGCTTAGTTCAATTATAAATAATCGGTGCGATTATGCGAAATTCGGTGCGCTTTTGGTAAATATACTTCTTAATCACACAATCCGTTTTCCTCGAACTCAATCCCATTATCGGTGAGGAATTTCCGGAATTCATCTTTGTAGGCGAGTGTCTTGTGAATATCTTTCTGGCGGGCGATGTAATCCTTTTCGATTTCATCGGTCGAACGGTTTACCGTTACGGCCGCATACGATTCTTGCCAATCGAATTCAGGATTCCATTTGCGGATGAATTTGGCGCTTCGTTCCTTTATTAGGTTGATGATGAAATCGGGCGAACGGTCGCGGGCGTTTACGTACAGTATGTGAACATGCTCAACATCGCCGCCGATCTTTAACGCTGGTGAATAACATTCGTCGTAGAGTATCTTTGAGATCTTGTCGTAAAGAAGCGGCTCGATGTCAGGCGTGATAAGCGGCCGCTGATGCTTAGTTGAGAAAATCGCGTGGATCAGGATCGTGCCGATGGTAACTGGATTGCCGATCATTCGTTTTCGTAACGGCTAAAATAGAGTTTTCCCTCGTAATCAATGATCGCGATTTTAATTTGATTCAGCCATCCGTATCGTCCGAGAATATTTCGGCTAAAACCCTCATTCTCCGCAAAATGTATCAGCGAATCAAACTCAAATCCTTCAGTTATAATAGTCGCACCGTGAGCAAAAACACCAAACTATCCTGTAACGGTAGTGATCACGCGCCGTTCGCCGGATTCTATATCAACCCCCAGACGCTCGCCGATTTCCCGTTCGAATACACAGAATGTTGCACCGGTATCCAGTTTCGCTTCAAAAACCTCGGATGCAGAACCAATTCGCAATTCTACGCCTATCGAAATTCCACTCTCGCCTGGATCGTAAAGTGAAGTTTTTTCGAATGAAAGATCGTGAGCCATGAGTTACCAGCCGCCCCAAATCACTTCGTCTTCTCCCGGGATGTAAGTCAAAAGCGGTCGATCAATTCCTTTTGCCCGAGCTGCTTGGTCAGCTTCTTTTATAGTTCGCCCAGTTGCTATGAGCTTTCCGTTTTTTATCGCAACATGCATTCCGCGGTATTTATGAGAATTTTCGCGCACCCAAATCGTGTCCGGGCTGACGTAGCCTTTTTTGCCGTTAGTTTTCGTTTTGGTTTTTACCGGTGGTTCCTTTAGCTGTTGGAAAACTTCTAGCCTCTCCTCGAGCGACATCGCGTTCAATGTTTCGACGACTTCATCAATAACAGCTGTTGACATGTTAATTTTGATCTCCAAAAGTTAGTTTAGCACGATGTAGGGAAGGCGCCGCCGGAAACTACGAGACTATCAAACACAAGAAATTCTGCGCGGTCGGAATCGCTGAGGTTTTCTGCCTTTTTTACGAGTTCTTCTATTACTGAGTTCGGCATACGATCATAGCTCCTCGAGATAAGAATAACACGAAATCAGCCGTTATTGCGGCTTCGTATGTTGAGGATATTAAGAAGAATTTTTGTATTCAGTGAATAGTGGATAGTTAAAAGTTAATAGTTTGGACTATCAACTATTCACTACGAACTATTAACTGAAGAAAATGAAAAAGTTCATTAGGAAAAGATAGTAGAAATTTCATTAAGTTCGCTTGTTATTCGCATACGCGGGAGGCTTTGGAGGAAGTCGCGGCCGTAGCGTTTGGTTCGTAGGCGCGGGTCGAGGATGGCGATGATGCCGCGGTCGGTGCGGCTGCGGATTAGGCGGCCGATGCCTTGTTTCAGCGAGATGACGGCTTGCGGGATGCTGTAATCAAAAAATGGGCGTCCGCCGTTTTCTTCGATATATTTTGAACGCGCGGCGACGATCGGGTCGGTCGGGACGGCGAATGGGAGCTTGTCGATAATGACGCACGAAAGCTGTTCGCCCTGGACGTCGACGCCCTGCCAAAAGCTTGCGGTGGCAAAGAGCACGGCGTTCGGCGTTTCGCGAAATTTATCAAGCAAACCGGCCTTTGCCATCGAGCCCTGCACAAAACACGGATAATTTACACGCGACGAAACGAGTTCAAAAAGCGCGTTCATCGAACTATTGCTTGTGCAAAGCACAAAAGCGTGGCCGTGCGTAACGCCGATGATCTTTATGATCTCCGAAGCGGCGAGCTGCGTGAATTCGGGCGAGCGCGGATCGGGCATCGCCTTTGGCAGATAAAGGATCGCCTGTTTTTCGTAATCGAACGATGACGGCGCAGTGAAGCCTGTGGTTTTGGATGTATCCAAACCTAGACGCTCGCGGACGAAATTGAACGAGCCGCTGCTTGAAAGCGTCGCCGAGGTAAGAATGCACGATTCGACCTTGTCAAAAAGTTTTTCGCGGAGCAGTTCGGAAACATCGACCGGCGAAGCTCGTAAGAAAATCCCGCGCCCGCGGCGTTCGAGCCAATAGACGTAATTCTTTTCCGATTGCGTAACGACGAAATCGAGATCGAATCGCGTCTGCCGCGTACGCCGCAGAAGACTCTCGGCCTCGGGAAGCTCTTCAGCAAAACCCGCAAGTATCTTTTCAAGCCCGCCGATCGAACCGGCGAGAGCGGAATATGCTTCGCCAAGCGGCGTCGGTTTGTTTTCGCCGCTTGTCGTGCGATGCGAAAACGAATCGGGAAGCAGAAGCGAACGTCCGTCGTTTCGAGCCTGATGAAATCGCAGCCAAAATTGATCTGCAAGCCCGGCGATCTTTGCCGCTAATTTAGTAAGGTCGCGATTCACGACTGCATCCTTGATCGGCAGGTTGTCGATATCACGGACAAGCTCGTCGATCTGAAAATTCGAGACCTGAAACCCGAAATAATCCGCAGCAATATCTTCTATCAAATGCGCTTCGTCAAAGATGACTGCTCCGTAATCAGGAATCACTTTGCCAAACTGATTGCCGCGAACATTAAGGTCGGCAAAAAACAGATGGTGATTTACAACGACGATGTCCGCCGCCTCGGCGCGGGCGCGCATCCGCGTGATAAAACAAGGCTCGAAATCGGGGCATTTTTGGCCAATACAGATGTCGCCGCGGGCGTTTACGCGATTCCAAAACCGCAGGTCTTCCGGCAGATCAACAAGCTCACGCCGGTCGCCGGTTTGCGTTTCGTTTACCCAACGCGCGACCTCGCGGAAGTGATCCATTTCATCCAGGCCTTCGAGGATCGGCTGATGTTCTGCCTTTTTCACGCGATAAAGGCAAGCGTAATTGCCGCGGCCTTTCATATATTCAGCAGTGAATTTTTTTGGCAGAATCTTTTTCAGAAATGGAATATCTTTTTCCATAAGCTGCTCCTGCAAATTTTTTGTACCGGTTGAAATGATTATGCGTTTCTTCTGACCGACAGCGGCGGCAATCGCAGGTACCAGATAAGCAAGCGTCTTGCCGGTGCCAGTACCTGCTTCGACGATAAAGTGCTTTTTATCGGCAAATGCGGTCTCGATTTTTCGGGCCATTTCAATCTGGCCGGCGCGATATTCGTAATTTTCGTGAAAACGCGAAACAAGGCCGCCTTCGCCAAAAACTTTCTCGATCAGATTTTCGCTCGGTTTTGCATCCATTTTTGTTGACTCGGTATCCAATACTTGCTACTAATATTCTTTGATTGCCATCCGGGTTTTACAATTTTGATTACAGTTCTCGATATCGCAAAACGAACTTCATTGGTCGTTTATTCTATTAGACGATTGTAGATTGAATCCGTCGATGTGTCGAAAACGAAAGTATTTCCAGAGGACCAATTCATGACATTGACCACAGCCAAGAGCATTTTCATTACCTTGATAGTGTTCGCACTTTTCACCGCAGCCGCAGTTTCACCTGTTTTCTTTGAAGCATCGGCCAGCAAAGATTCGACGGATCGGCAAGACAGATTCGGCGATTACGATATACGCATCGATAAAAATGCGCTGGACAAGATGGAAGAATTTCGAAACCGGTCATCGCGGAACGCGGCCGAGATAGCGGATATTCGCGATAGTTTCGTACGTGGGGAAGATGTTCTTCGTTCACAAGTGCCGTCGCTGAAAGTCGTGTACAATTCGGATCTCAAAATCCCTGAAGTTATCGGCCCGGATATAAAGCAGGGCAAGGCGTTTATGAGCTCTGCCGCGACGGGGAAACGAAGCGATATTCTCGTAGATTTTTTGCAGAACAACACCAGTCTGATCGGCGTAACAGACGACCAGGTTGCACAACTAAAGATTTCGGCTGACTATAAAAATCCTGAAAGCGATCTTGCGATGGTGGAATTGGAACAGGAGTTCGACGGCATTCCGGTCTTTCGCGGGACTGTGAAGGCGGGATTCACAAAAAATAATGAGATCATCCGCGTGATCAACAACCTCGCGCCCGGACTTGAAAGCGGGCGGCTTTCACGCGACTTCGGCGATCCCGGCTCGGCGGTGAAAGCGGCCGCGGAAACTATTCGACATCCGTTGAACGAAACGGCGGACGCTTTCAATGCCCGCGAATCCAACGATAAAGTCTCGGTATTTGGCGAAGGCGATTGGGCGATAACTGCGGAAAAAATGTATTTCCCGACCGAACCGGGCGTTGCCATTCCTGCGTGGCGCGTGCTTATTTGGGAACGCGTTTATGCGTATTACGTGATTGTCGATGCACAAAGCGGCACAATGCTTTGGCGAAAAAATATTACCGATGACCAGTCAACGCCGGCGACATACAACGTCTATGCAAATCCCAACGCGATGGTAAATGTTGCCGACAATCCTTTCCCGTTTACGCCCGGTCCGACCACGCCAAATGGAACACAGGGGTTGCCGCTTGCGCGCACCCTCATTACGCGGATCGGTAATGAACCGCCATACACATTCAACAACCTTGGCTGGATCACCGACGGTAATAATACGACCGACGGCAATAATGTTGAGGCCGGGCTTGACCGTGAACTGCCAAATCCCGGAACCGGTGTCGGTATCGACCCAAATGGAAAAGCGACCGGAAACCCAAACCGAGTGTTCGATTTTCCGTTTAATCCCGGAGTTCCAATGAATCCTGGTCCAGGAACCGGCGATTCCCCGCTGCCGGCCGGTCAAGTTCCTGCGACCTGTCAGGCACAAGGAACGGCCACCGCTCCGACCAATTACCAGAAAGCGATCGTCACACAGCTTTTTTATATTTCGAATTGGTATCACGATGAGCTGTATCGGCTCGGATTTACCGAGGCTGCACGAAACTTTCAGAATGATAATTTTGGACAGAACGGACTTGGAAGCGATCGCGTTTCGGCCGAGGCTCAGGATTGCGCCGGCACGAACAACGCCAATTTTGGAACACCGGCCGATGGCGGACGCGGGCGCATGCAGATGTTTTTGTGGACAGCTCCGAATCCTGATTTCGACGGCAGCCTTGACGCAGACGTCGTTATTCACGAATTGACACACGGCACGTCAAACCGTTTGCACGGAAATGGCAGCGGCCTAAACGCGTTGAATATGTCGCGTGCGATGGGCGAAGGCTGGTCGGATTTTTATGCTCATGCGATGCTCAGCGAACCAAGCGATCCGATCAACGGAATCTATACGACCGGCGGATATGCCACGTATGGCAGCGTTTCGGGTCTAAATAACTATTACTATGGCATTCGAAGATTTCCGAAAGCGGTGATGGCGTTTACGGGACCGAACGGAAGGCCGCATAACCCGCTGACGTTCAACGACATCGATTCGACAAAGATCAATCTTTCCGACGGCGCGTTCGTACCGGCCTTTAGCACGACTTCCGATGGCGTTCATGCCGGCGGCGAGATATGGAGCAGCGCACTCTGGGAGATCAGGGCAAGGTATATCACGCGACTCGGATGGGCTGTCGGAAATCGGCGCGTGCTGCAACATGTTACCGACGGGATGAAGCTCGCGCCGCTGACGCCCACATTTTTACAGGAACGCGACGCGATCATTGCAGGCGCAGTCGCGACGGGAACAGCGGCGGACGTTGCGGATATCTGGGAAGGATTCAGGATACGTGGAATGGGTTTTAGTGCGACGATCGAAAATTCCGGCGGCTCCGACGCATTCGGATCCGGAACGGGATTGACGCGTGTAACCGAGGCCTTCGACTCGCCAAATCTTATCCAAACGCCGGATATTTCCGTAAACGATCTTCCGGGCGACAACGACGGTTTTTTTGAACCGGGCGAAACATTGAACATTTCGGTTCCGCTCAAGAACATTACAGGCACTTCGGCGGCTGGCGTAACACTGCAGCTAACGGGCG
>JBOGOW010000066.1:0-12204 GCA_050748285.1 Pyrinomonadaceae bacterium | reverse complement strand
ATCCTAAAGAGTTATAGCACATAAACGCGCCGATACACGCAATAACTAGCGCACTGAATGCCGGCAGCGTCTTGATAATTCGATGCTGTGCGAACGAACGCTTACCGAGAATCTTGCCAAGATAGAGAAATGCAAATCCTACCGCCGTTAATGTCGCCGCAAGTCCGATGCTGAACGCAACCGTAAGTATCAGCCCGTACCCAACGCGGTCGATATAGATCGCAGACAGCATCAGAACAAGCGCCGATGGGCACGGCAGTAGTCCGCCCGAAATTCCGAGTGCCAGAAGGTTTCGCCAGCTAATGCTCTCAGGCGGCTGATGCGTGTGCGTATTTCCATCATGCGTATGTGTTAATCCATCGTGCGGATGACCATCGCCGTCTTCGTGTGAATGATGATGATGGCTGTGCGCCGTTGTTGACCAACCCATCACGCTGAAAATCCGATTCTTAAAAAGCGTGATGCCGATATAAAAAACCAGCAGGCCGGAAACGAACGAAAGAAACGGCATCAGTCGTTCCGGCAAAATGTAATTCGAAGCAAAGAGCGTGATCAACCCCAACGCGAAAACACCGAGCGTATGCGTGATAGTGACGGTCAGCCCAAGAAATGCAGCGTGCTTCGGCGTTCCTTTTGAACCGATAAGATATGCGCCGACTACCGTCTTGCCGTGTCCCGGCGACATCGCATGGATCGCGCCCAAACCGACTGCAAGAAGAAGGCCGAGGATCGCTACCGACGGCGTTATCTCTGGAGCGGAGATCAACGCCGCCAGGCGATCCGTTTGCACCGCGGCAGTCTCATGACCGTCGCGATTCATAAGCGGTTTTGCATTTGCGGGAATCGGGCCTTTCGTAACCGAAAACGCGGCAGTTCGTTCATTCAACGGAGCGGCAAGCGAATCACCCGGATAGGCTTTCAACTCATCGCTCAGTTCCGAGCCGTATGCATTGCTGTCGAATACGTTTACCGCCGATGAATGTTTTACGACCATCTCGTTCCAACCGACGCGTTCTTCGAAATTAAAGTTCCGAAAATTAACGCTTGCCGCTGTTGATTTCTGTTCAATGTTCGCGGACAAATTCCAAACTATCCTGAGCGTTGCAAGATCGCCGGCTCCGCGGTTTATCGTCGCTTCCGGCTCTCCGGCAATCAGCGGCACAGCGACGCCATTAACCGTAAGCCGCAGATTTACCAAATAATCCGGCGAAAAATTTCGGGCGTATGCGGCCAATTCGGCGGCAGAAAATTCTCCGTCTTTGTCGGTGTCTATCTTTGCAGTTTCTTGAAAAGTCGGTATCTCGGCCATATCCAGAACCTGCCGAATCTCGATTTTCGAGTCGGTGACCTGGAGTTTTGAAAATTGATTAATACTGAAATTGCCGAGCGGATGTGCGCTTAAAAGGCCCACACACGCCAACGCAAAAAGCAATGAAATGAAAAATTTTGAACGCATTTCTATTTCATTGCCTCCAACGTCTGTTTTGCGATCTCGGATTGAATAAGATCGAAATTCGGATTGGTTTTTAGCGATAATTCCAATAACCTTTTAGCTTCCCTTTCGTTTCCGGACGCTTTTTCGATCATTCCCGCGTGATAATAAATTCCGGCGTCGTTCGTTTTTAGACGCATCGCTTTTTTTATCGCTTCGGCAGCTTCAGGAATTTTGCCGTTCTTGTAAAGTGCCCATGCGAGCGTGTCGGCGGTAAAAATATCGTTTCGAGACGCGGCTTCCCGCTGTGCAATTTCCAGAGTCTCTTGCAAATTCATCCCGCGGTCCGCCCAAAACATAGCGAGCCGCCGTTGGTCGCCGGATTTGCCGAGCTTTTTGTCGATCACCTCGACGAGCGCGGCTTGCTGTTCTGCTTCAGATTGGCGGCCAAGCTTTGAATAAATTTCAGATAAAAGGATCGCAATGTCGGCGTTTGGTACGCGGTTCATCGAATCATTTAGATACTTGATAGCCGATTCATATTGGCCCTGCGAAGCAAGCGTCCTGCCCTTTCCCGCCATCGCCATATAACTTTGTGGAAAAACCTGCAATGCCTCGTCATAAACGCTTTCGGCTTCTTTATATTTGCCGTATTTCCAATATTCATTGCCGAGCTGAACAAGGCACCAGCTTTGCGCTTCCTTGTCAGCCGGGTCGGCGGTTTTCGCGGCTAATTTGTAAACCTCGACCGCGCCCTTATGTTCGCCATAAAGCGAACGAAGATGCGCAACCCGAGCATACGAAGATGAATTCGGCTTTAGATCGACCATCTTCTGTGCGGCGGCGAGAGCCTCGTCGTAGTTGCCGAGTTCGACATTCGCATCCGTCAAAACGCCATACGAAAACGCATCGGCGGAAAATTCTTTTGTAAGCGCAAGCGCGCTTTCGCGTGCTTCGGGAAAACGGTGCAGCGTCGAAAGCAAAGATGCGTTTAACCTTCGTGCGTTAAGGTCTTTTGCGTCCAATTCAAGCGCCTTTTCGACCGCCGATTTTGCTTTGTCGTTTAATGAAAAATCGCCGTTCGCCCGTGCTTTTCGGATATAGATCGCGGCCAGATTGGTATAGGCGTTAACCGCATCAGGATTTTGCTCGGTCGCTGCGATCGCATTCAATATCTCTGCATCTGTTTGAACGGATTCGATCGGCGAAACCGTGTTTCTGGTTGTTGACGCCGCATCTGAGCCGTTTGCGCAGCCGGCTTGCAAAACAAGCGCGGCGGACAACATAGCTAATAAAAATAAATGAATTGGGTAGATTCGTTTCATGCGATTACGGAGTTACGATTTCGGAAAATTGAATTCGTGTCCGGCCACGAAGAATCATAACCGGACACGAAAGTTGGTTTACCTGACTAACAGGCCAAAAGAATCGACAACCGGAATTTTCTTGCCGGTTTTGTATTCGTTCCTCAGTGCGGCAGACGAAAACTGCTGATTCGACGTTCGCGGCTGATTGCCCTGATTTGGCGGCCTTAGATACGGAAAACGCATAAGAAGCGGGCCTTCCGGATTAAAGCTGACGCCATCGCCCAGTGCGTTATTCGGAGCTACGTTCGTGGCGGGTGTAAACGGTGTTCCGCCTGCAACCGCCCGAAGAGCAATGTCGGTAACGTCGTCAAACACGCGGCGCCCATTCGGAAAACCGGCGACATCGCCGCCTAGCAAACCAAGCCTGTTCTGATTTGCGATCGGCGTTATCGGAATCGCCGTATTCAACCGTAGATATTCGTGCGGCGTGCCGTTGGATAAAAACGTCGTGTAATTCGGCCCAGTGATCGCATTTACCGGAATTCCGGTCGCGAATATCGAAACCAGGTCGTTACGCGGCGGCGGCGGAATGGCTATTCCATAAACTGCCTGAAGGAGACGTGCAAGTTCGGGATCGACAACTGCCGGTGCAAGCACGGCGTCGCCGGTCGGTTCAAGAGCATTGAAACTATCCTTGAAATTAAGCGGAACCACAACCTCGTTAACAAGCGGGTTGCCGAGACGCGAAACCTGCTGATAGGCTCCAAAGTCGAATGAGTTGCCTCGACCCAAGATTCTTATCGACTTTCGGCTGGCGGTCGCCCAAACACCAATGACCGCATTATCGTCGGTCGGGTTGACCGGAACACGCCTGTCGCGCGTAAGATCCTGAACCGGAACCTCGATCGCGATCGCGCTTACGTTGTAGTTTTGTGTTGAATCAATGCCTCCGCTCATTCCGATCGAGCTGAGGTTCAAGGCATCGAAAACTCCAAGATCGATGTAAAAATATTCATCGCGATTACCGGCGAATACCTTTCCGCCGTCGGACAAATTTGAGATAGCCGGCTGCCCTAAATTGGCTTCGTAATTCGGCGTAACCCGTGGGCCGATATTTGCCGGCGGCACGATGCCGGTGCCGATCTGTCGGCCAAAGCGTCCCGACCATCGATCGACTCTTCGAACCTTGTAGGTCTGCGGCATGTTGTAATCCGGATCGGTTAGGCTGCCGATCACGCCGTCCTCGTTGACCGTCGATTGGCCGAGCACGGTATTGCCATTTACTGTACGCGTATCAAAGAAAAATTGGTATGTAACGTCCTCGCGGCCGTCGCCGTTATTATCGATCTTGATCTCATAGAGAACGCTGTCGTCAAAACGAAACCACTGCGGGCCGCCCGAAGGCTCCTGTAATGGAATGTAATTGGCGATCAGTGTGATAAAACCTTCGCGGCCCGGTTCGAGGCTTCTGAATGCGTAGGTATCGGTATTGTCTGCATATCTATCCATGCTGATAAGCGGTGCCTCAGCATGGCTTGCCGCAAGTGTCGCCAACGGCGCCACCAACGCAGCAAGCAAAAGACCGGTGGTCATTTGCGTTAATCTTCGTAACGAAATTTTCATATCTCTTTCCCCCTGTTTTTTATTGTTTGTATTAGTGAACCCCGCGAACCGAATCTGAGCCGTTTAGGCGGCAAAATTCATTTTCGCAAAAAAATTTTAATCTTACTTGAATTGGTAATTCGACTACGGATTCGAATTGGATTCAGAAACCCTTAGAAAATGTCAAATGAAGTTGCAAACGCCTGTGCGAACGGTTTTGGGTTTTGTTATTGTTATTGATTGACCGAATTCGCTGGTTTTCTATGAACGCTGATCTGATTCGAAATTTTTCGATAATTGCACATATCGATCACGGTAAATCGACGCTTGCAGACCGTATTTTGCAGATTACAGGCGCCGTGGCCGAACGCGATATGGAAGAGCAGCTGCTCGACGATATGGATCTCGAACGCGAACGCGGAATTACGATAAAGGCGCACGCCGTTCGGCTGGATTACAGGTCGAAAGACGGCAAAGACTATGTTTTGAATCTGATCGACACACCTGGACACGTCGATTTTTCTTATGAGGTTTCGCGTTCGCTTTCGGCATGTGAAGGCGCGCTTTTGGTTGTCGATGCATCGCAGGGCGTCGAAGCACAGACATTGGCGAATACGTATCTGGCAATCGAAAACGATCTCGAATTGATTCCGGTATTGAACAAGATCGATCTCCCGTCCGCTGAGCCGGAGCGAATAAAGGAGCAGATCGAGACGATCATCGGTCTCGACACGACGCATACGGTGCTTGCCTCGGCAAAAACCGGCATCGGCATCGAGGATATTCTTGAGGAAATAATCAAGGACATTCCGCCGCCGAAAGGCGACGCTAATGCACCGCTAAAGGCACTGATCTTCGATAGCTGGTACGACAGCTATCGCGGCGTGATCGTGCTTTTCCGCATCATCGACGGAACGATCAAGAAAGGCACGAAGATCAAATTTTTCAACACCGGCCGCGAATATCTGGTCGAAACGATCGGTGTAAATCGCCCCCGACCGACGCCGATAAACGAACTTGGGCCGGGCGAAGTTGGCTTTCTCACCGCTTCGATCAAGACCGTCGCCGACGTGCAGATCGGCGATACGATCACTGAAGCCGCAAGGCCGGTGGATAAGCCGCTGCCGGGATTTCAGGAAGTAAAGCCGATGGTTTTTGCCGGACTTTATCCGATCGATTCCGCCCAATACGAAGACCTCCGAGATGCGATGGAAAAGCTTCGTTTGAACGACGCGTCGTTTTTTTTCGAGCCGGAATCTTCGACCGCTCTCGGCTTTGGTTTCCGCTGCGGATTTCTCGGGCTGCTGCATATGGAGATTGTTCAAGAGCGGCTTGAACGTGAATTTAATCTCGAACTGATTACAACCGCGCCGGGCGTGCGTTACCGCGTGACGACGACCGACGGCGCAGTTGCCGAGATCGACAGCCCGTCGAAAATGCCGGACACTGGCCGAATCGCAAAGATCGAAGAGCCATTTATCGAGGCGACGATTCTTACCAATGATGATTTCCTTGGCGGCATTTTGCCCTTGCTCGATGAAAAACGCGGCGTTCAGAAAAAATTCGAATACGTAACGACAAACCGCGTGATGCTCGTCTATGAACTGCCGCTCAACGAGATCGTGCTTGATTTTTACGACCGGCTCAAAAGCGTTTCCAAAGGCTATGCTTCGCTCGATTATCATCTGTCCGGCTATCAGGAAAGCAAGCTGGTCAAGCTCGACATCCTCGTCTCCGGCGAGCCGGTCGATGCTCTTTCGCTGATTCTTCACACTGACACGGCAACGACGAAAGGCCGCCTTCTGACCGCAAAAATGAAGGAGCTAATCCCACGCCAGATGTTCGAAGTCGCTATCCAGGCCGCCATCGGCAACAAGGTAATCGCCCGCGAAACCGTCAAAGCAATGGGCAAAAACGTCATCGCCAAATGCTACGGCGGCGACATCTCGCGCAAACGCAAACTTCTTGAAAAACAAAAAGAAGGCAAAAAACGAATGAAAAAAGTCGGCCGCGTCGAGATTCCGCAGGAAGCGTTTTTGGCAGTGTTGAAGGTGAATGAAGGATAACTATGCAAAACTCGGAAAATTTTGATCTTATTCTCTACAGCTCGCCGGACGGAAACACCAAGGTATCCGTATTCTACGAGGACGAAACTTTCTGGCTGTCGCAAAAGCGGATGGCAGAATTGTTTGGGGTCGAAATAAATACTATCAACTATCATTTAAAGGAGATCTATTCATCCGGTGAACTCGACATTGAGGCAACTATTCGAAAAATTCGAACAGTTCAAACAGAAGGCACTCGTGAGGTTTCCCGCGAGATCGATTTCTATAATCTTGACGCAATCATCGCCGTCGGTTACCGCGTTAACTCGTACCAGGCGACACGTTTTCGGATTTGGGCGACGCAGACATTGCGCGAGTTTATTATCAAAGGCTTCGTACTCGACGACGAACGGCTGAAACAGGGGAAGCACTTCGGAAAGGACTATTTCGATGAACTGCTCGAACGGATACGCGAGATACGGGCGAGTGAGCGGCGATTCTATCAAAAAATAACCGACCTTTATGCGCTCGCCGCCGATTACGACAAAAATGCTCCGATAACAAAAGACTTTTTTGCGGCGGTTCAAAACAAACTGCATTGGGCGGTAACCGGTAAAACAGCCGCGGAGTTGATCTATCAAACTGCCGATGCAAAAAAGATATACATGGGGCTGACGACCTGGAAAAATGCACCCGCAGGCAAAATACTAAAATCCGACATCGACACCGCCAAGAATTATCTAAGCGAAGAACACGTCCGCGAATTGAACGGCCTTGTATCTGCATATCTCGATCTCGCCGAAAACCGCACGAACCGGCAGATACTGATGAAGATGAAAGATTGGGCAAGGTTCCTCGATCAGTTTCTGGAACTCTCAAACTATCCGATCCTAAAAGACAAGGGAAAAGTTTCGGCGCTAAAAGCAAAACTCAAAGCGGAGCAGGAATATAAAAAATATCGAAAAGTTCAGGACAAAGAATATATCTCGGATTTCGACCGTGAAATAAAGCGATTAAGCCGGAAATCCGAGCCAAATGCTGCGGCGGCAACATCAGCCGCAAACGCAAGCTCCTCGAAAAACAAAAAGAAGGCAAAAAACGCATGAAAAAAGTAGGCCGCGTCGAAATCCCGCAGGAAGCATTTTTGGCAGTGTTGAAGGTGAATGAATCTTGAATGTTTAGAATCGTAATCGACACGAACGTCATAGTTGCAGCGTTGCGATCTCGTCGCGGATCGTCTTTTGAACTATTGATGCTGCTTGGTGATCCGCGATTCAAGTCTAATATTTCGGTTGCTCTCGCCTTTGAGTACGAGGAAGTGCTGAAGAGGTACAAAAACGAAATCAAATTGACTGACCGCGAGATCGAAGAGTTTGTAAGCTACATATGTTCTAAATCGATCTTATGCGAAATCTTTTACCTTTGGCGACCTGCCTTGCCCGACGCTGAAGATGACTTCATACTGGAATTAGCTATTGAAAGTAACGCAGAATTTATTGTAACGTTTAACCTAAGGGATTTTTCGGGGCGCCGAGAACTTTGGCGTCAAGGCTATAAAACCTAGCGGGTTTCTTGAACTAATTGGCAAAATCAAATGAATGCAGTAAAAGAAATTTCAATTCCCGAATCACTTTTGAGGCAGATAAAGGAACTCACCGATAAAGAAGGCATTACTGTCGAACAGTTTATAAATTCAGCCGCGGCCGAGAAGGCTTCGGCGTGGATGACCCTCGATTACCTTCGAAAACGCGCAAAGCGGGGAAGCCGTGAAAAGTTTCTCAAAATCATGGAAAAGGTGCCGGATGTAGAACCGAACGAAGACGACCGCCTTCCATAACCACTACGAGTCGCGATAATCTCCCCGTTGTTTTTATCCGAACTGCCTTTTTGGTACCGCCATCGATTGTAAAATCATCGCCAAATGCTGCGGCGGCGACATCTCGCGCAAACGCAAGCTCCTCGAAAAACAAAAAGAAGGCAAAAAACGCATGAAAAAAGTCGGACGCGTCGAGATCTCGCAGGAAGCATTTTTAGCCGTCTTGAAGGTTAACGAGAGCTAGAGTAAAATTTTGGCTGAGGTTTTTGAATTATGGAAGTTACGATTAGCCTGCCCGATGACGTGGCACAGATTTTCTCAGCCTCAGGCGAAAGCATTGAACGTGAGGTATCGGAAGCTACCGCTCTCGAAGGATATCGGGAAGGCAAACTTACACAGGCTCAGGTCAGACGTATGCTGGGCTTTGCCACGGATATGCAGACGGACGCCTTTCTAAAAGAACACAAAGTTTATATCGAATACGACATGAAAGACATTCGGCGCGAAACTGAATTTAGCGTTAACCGAAAATGATTGTCGTCGCCGATACCTCTCCGATCAACTACCTGATTCTGATTGACGCAATCAGCGTTCTTCCCGATCTTTACGAAACCATCGTCGTTCCAAACGCTGTTTTTGAAGAACTGCTCGACACCGAAACACCGGAGAAAGTGCGCGATTGGATAGAAAATTTGCCAAACTGGTTTCTCGTCAAGAAAGCCGCAGAGTTGCATGAAGCAGATCTTTCCAAACTCGATGCAGGTGAAAAAGAAGCAATTTTCTTGGTAGAAGAACTTAACGCCGACGCTCTGATGATCGACGACCGCGCCGGTCGCGAGGAGGCGGTGAAACGCGGGATTTTCATTATCGGAACCCTCGGTGTTTTGAATAGCGCCGCTCAAAAAAAATTACTTGATTTGCCAATTACCCTCGAAAAACTCCGGCAAACTAACTTCCGAGTTTCCGAAAAGCTGATTTTAGATCTGCTGCAACTCGATAACGATCGAATGCGAAGAACTTGAGCACCAAAACGAATAAAAAAAGCCGGCCGCGTCGAAGTCCCACAGGAAGCATTTTTGGCAGTGTTGAAGGTGAATGAAAGCTAAATATGGACTGGTCAAAATTTGAGCCGACCGATTTCGAGTACGACTTTGAAAACGATGAACTATTTGCCCACCGAATCGACTTGAACGAGGCGATTGAATGTTTTTACAACGAATTCAAAGTGCAGAGAAACAAAACCTTTAACGATCGCTTTCAGTTGATCGGTGAAACGTTTGGGGGTCGAAAATTGAAGATAATTTTTCAGTTGAAACCGAATCAAATTGTGCGGATAATAACAGGTTGGGATATATGAATAAGAATCTAACCGAAAATGAAGTTGATGATCTTGTGATTGCGCAGGCTGACGATAAAGATGCTTGGGACAGGTCGGTTACAGTTAATCGACGAAAAGGATTTTATCTAAACTTTCCCAGACCTGTTGATATCGTCAGTGATAAAGATATTTTGAGCGGCACGCCGGTTTTTCGAGGAACTCGAGTTCCGGTTTCGGCTCTTCTGGAAAATTTGGAGGAAGGGGTTTCAATTGACGAATTCGTCCAAAATTTTCCAACCGTCAAGCGTGAACAGGCCATTAAAATATTGAAACTGTTTCGATATTCTCTTTCCCAATTCAAGGTGGCATAAATTGACCCCAACGGCTCAATATTTTTCAACCTGTTCAGTGCATCAGACGAAGCAGAAAGATTCGCCTCGAAAAGTTGGTTCGGGAATTCCAAACTGGAAGACCGAAAGAGCGAAATCGCTTGCTCAGTCGCCAGCGTAACAAACGTGACTCTGAGCCAGAATAGATTGCAATTCACCGATATAAGGAAAGAAATAACAGTTGATGTCGAAGCGAACGACTTAGAAAACGATGTACTCACTTATGTCTATACCATCACCGGAGGTGCGATAATTGGAACCGGTCCGAAAGTTGTTTGGAGTTTGAAAGGAGTAAAAACCGGAACCTACACGATCACAGTTGGCGTTGACGACGGATGCGGTGTATGTGGCCAAACAATCACCAAAACCGTAATTATCGTATAGACTCCAAACCCTAGGATCCCCCCGAACCTTCTCTCCTGCACTTGAAACCGAAACAACTTGTTATTTTATGGTAATTCCGAAGCTCGTTTTCGGGCGAACCAGAAAGAGTATGAGAGTTGGTATGATACCGGCATTCGACGAAATGCCCAAGCGCGGTATCATACAAGCCGGTTTGCTATCGACTATGACGATATAGTCATAACTTATTTCCAACCAAAATCATCGGCCTTCCAGCGACGTTGCGGCATCGAACGCTTTCTTCATGTCTCAGAGTGTCAAATCTATCACGTTTGCGGCTGCCAATTTGCTTTGTAAGCTATAATAGCGAATTAATCGATTCCGATTGCGGGAAAATATATGAAAACGAATAACGAGGGTCATGATTTTTTGGCGAGCGTAAATCATTATTTTAATAAGGCTGCGGCGTTGACCGTTTATCCCGAAGGGTTGTTGGACCAGATAAAATGCTGCAACAGCATTTATGCGTTTAATTTTCCGATACGCACCGATGACGGTTACAGCGTGATCCGTGCGTGGCGGGCACAGCACAGCCATCACAAGCTGCCGGTCAAGGGCGGCATTCGATTTTCTGAGGATGCAAATGAGGACGAGGTTGTGGCGCTTGCAACGTTGATGACCTACAAATGCGCGGTGGTCGATGTTCCGTTTGGCGGTGCGAAAGGCGCGGTTAAGATCAATGCAAAAAAATTCGATGCCGAACAGCTTCAGCGGATCACGCGCCGTTACACGGCGGAATTGATAAAGAAAAATTTCATCGGCCCGGCGCTCGATGTTCCCGCGCCGGATTACGGAACGGGCGCCCGCGAAATGGCGTGGATCGCCGATACTTATCAAGCGTTTCACCCCGAACAGATCGACGCTCTCGGCTGCGTTACCGGCAAATCGGTCGGTCAGGGCGGTATTCGCGGTCGCACGGAAGCGACCGGTCTCGGCATTTATTACGGCACACGTGAGATTTGCAGCGATGCGAAAGACATGTCGGCGATCGGCCTGACCGCCGGTATCGAAGGCAAGACATTTGTCGTTCAAGGTCTCGGAAACGTCGGTTTCCACACGGCGAAATTCTTTGTTGAAGGCGGCGCTCGATTGATCGGAGTTTCAGAGTTCGAAGGTGCTATACACAACAAGAACGGAATCGATCTCGATGCGTTGATGGTGCATCGGCTGGAAACAGGATCGATCTTAAATTTTCCGGGCGCGGAAAATTTACCAAGCCGCGAGGTCGGGCTCGAACTCGATTGCGATATTCTAATCCCGGCTGCGCTCGAAAACCAGATCACCGAAATCAATGCTCCGAGGATCAAAGCCCGGATCATCGTCGAGGCCGCGAACGGCCCGGTAACCGCGTCTGCCGAAGCAATTTTGCAGCAAAAAGGTGTATTGATCGTGCCGGATATTTATATCAATGCCGGCGGCGTAACTGTTTCGTATTTCGAATGGCTTAAGAATCTTTCGCGGGTGCGTTTTGGCAGGATCGAAAAGCGGTTTGAGCAATCGGCATTCGAACGCATCCTCACACTTGTCGAAAAAGAAACCGGACACACGCTTAGTGCCGAAGAGCGAAGCATGGCGTCGCGCGGAGCCGATGAAGCCGACCTTGTTTATTCGGGGTTGGAGGAAACGATGATAATCGCGTATCAGCAGATCCGCGAAATATCAAAACGCGGCGGCGTTGATAATCTTCGCACCGCGGCATTCATCAATGCGATCGAAAAAATTGCCGTGAGCTATATGGAACTCGGGATTTTCCCTTAAACGCAATTTTTTATTGCGGTATCCACAGCGGATTCGACTTCCGCACGAATCTCTTCCAACGCTTCTTTCGTTGCCGCTTCAAATCGAAGCACCAAAATCGCCTGCGTATTCGAGGCGCGGACCAATCCCCAGCCC
>JBOGOW010000065.1:0-12229 GCA_050748285.1 Pyrinomonadaceae bacterium | reverse complement strand
ATATACCTTCGACTGATCCGGTCTTGTTCTACGAGATCGAAACTGGTGATGCTTCCGAATTTTCAGGCAAGGTACTTATTCGCGGTATTGATGTTGAAGGCTATAAAATATTGCGGACTACAGCGCCGGCGGTTCCGAATGCGATAGCGGCGTTGCTACTTCATCTTCGCGACAAGACCGGAAAGATACCGCACGTTTATTTCGGATGGAGCGAGGGCAATCCGATAATGTATCTGGCGAGATATATTTTGTTTGGCGAGGGCGACACAGCACCCGTTACGCGTGAGATTTTAAGGCAGGCAGAATCCGATCCCGAACTTCGACCCAACGTTCATGTCGGCGGCTAGATATTGGCTGATCAATCGGAGTGACCGTTTGCATTTAAAATGGACGGATTTTGACGAATAAAACATGAGCGGCAAAAGACCGGTCTGCCTTGTGAAGGATAAAACGGAACCGTCGTTGACTCGCCGCATTGAGCACAATCCACAATTATCTCAATTCGCTGCTTTATGCCCGTCCGCTGTGCCGCATTGATCGCTGCAAGTCGTTCATTCTTGGCCCGTTTACATTCTTTGCAGCGTTTGGGCGGATTATCAAGGTGTTTGTCGCGAAAAAATTCCTGCTCGCCAACACCCCAAACAAAATCCGACGAACAGTCAATACAAGAGATCGTTTTATCCGATAATTCCGAATCACCGGCGGGATTGGCAATGGCCGCGGATTCAACCGAAAAAAAGTCTCGATCAGTCATTTGTTTTCGCCTTTCCAAAAATCTTTGAGGAGAGAATATTTGACCGCGGAATGGAATCGAGAACCTTGATACCCATCAAGGAATGGAGAATCAAAGACTTGGCTCTATATGCTCCGCTGTGTAAATTCAGGGTGACGTGAATTCAAACAATAGCCTGCAAGGGCTATAATCAACGCTTATTGAAATTATAACGTAGCTCGAAATCTGTCAAGCCTTGATAGTACAAACGTGAGCCTTGTTTTACGAAATTATGAATATTTTTGTTATCGGGTCAGGCGGTCGTGAACACGCGATCTGTCATTCTTTTTTGCGAAGCAAGCGGGTTGAAAAGATATATTGCGCGCCGGGAAATGCCGGAATTTCGACGATCGCTGAATGTATTCCGATCAACGCGGATGACATTGATGCGCTGGCCGATTTCGCTCATTCAAACAAGATCGATCTGACTTTTGTCGGCGGCGAGACATCGCTTGCACTCGGTGTTGTCGATGAATTTGAACGGCGCGGATTGAAGATCGTCGGGCCGAACGCGGCAGCTGCGCGGCTCGAATCAAGCAAGGCATTTTCGAAAGAATTTATGTCGAGACACGGCGTGCCGACGGCGAAGTTTGCGACCGCGAATTCGCAAGAAGCGGCGATCTTGATTCTTGAGAGCGGGGAATTCGGCGACGCGGATTCTCCCGTTGTCGTCAAAGCTGATGGACTTGCTGCCGGCAAAGGCGTCGTCGTTGCTGCGGATCGAGCAGAAGCTGTCGAGGCGATAAACGACATGGCGGATCTTGTTGGTGCGGACGCAGCCGCGACGATCATTATCGAAGAATGTCTCGTCGGAAGGGAAATTTCACTGCTGATGTTTTGCGACGGTGAGAATTTTGCTTTGATGCCCCCGACGCGTGACCATAAACGAATCGGCGAAGGCGACACCGGCCCAAATACCGGCGGCATGGGAACGATCACCGATGAGTCGCTGCTTACCGAAGATCAAACATGCGAGATTGTAGAAAAAATTATCAAACCGACTTTGCAGGGATGCAGATCGGAAGGTTTTCCATTTCGCGGAATACTTTTTCTTGGTTTGATGATGAAAGAAAATGCGGAAGCCCGCGCGTTAGCAAGGGCGATACATCCAACTCCGAGCACGGAAGACGAACATCTGCAAAAAATAAGCGTGGAATCGGCACTCGATGCAGATAGTATCGCCCTTGCTTACGCGGGGGCTTGTGCAATGGTTTTGGAATACAATGTCCGTTTCGGCGACCCCGAAACGCAGTCGATACTCGTCCGGCTCGAAACCGATCTCGTCGATATTTGCGAAGCGATGATCTCCTGCAAAAGCCCGCGCGTGAGCGAGGGCGATACCGACAACTCGGTTCCAAACGCGCGGGTTTATGCACCTGGACTTGCTGAAATCGAAATAAAATGGAAACCAGGAAATTCTGCAACCGTGGTACTTGCAGCAAAAAATTATCCGCAAAGCCCGCAGAAAGGCGACGTGATCCATGGCCTTGGTGAAGCATCTGCGGTGAAGGGCGTAATGATTTTTCACGCCGGAACAGCCATGTCATCACCGGGAACGATAGTGACGGGCGAGGTTACATATATCACATCAGGCGGTCGCGTACTCGGCGTCACGGCATTTGCCGAAGACCTCGATTCAGCTATCGCAAAAGCATATTCCGCCATCGATCTCATCTCGTGGGACGGAATGCAATTCCGCCGCGACATCGGCAAAACTGCAGAAGCCCGCGCGTGAGCAAGGGCGATACCGGAATGCTCTCATCCACGAGCTTCGTTCACCCACGTTTTTGATGCCCGAAGATGCGCATACCGCCCTTGCTTACGCGCGGGCTTCTGCAAAAACGGCTGCAATAATCAGCCGTTAATTTCCGGGCGGAGCATACGCTTTTCCCCAAGCCAAAAAGTCCCTTAGTTTTGCTTCGTTTTCGGTGAGCCATTTGAGAGCCTTATCATTGCCGGTTTTGTATAAGACAAGATAAGCAAACGCACGGCTGTGGCCGCGTGCTTTCATTTCGGCAACAAACGGAATGTAGTTTTTTCCGACGAAAGTTGATTTGAGTTTTTTGTCTTCTGCGAGAAGACCGATCACAGAGTCGATTGATTCTGCAAAAATATCTTCCAAAGATTTACCCTTATCCTTGTCCGACTTTACACTCATCATCGTTCCAAGAAACAAGTCAAAGATCGCAAAATCGCCCTCATCTTTTGGAGCAGAAAAATCAAGATTGATTGTTATGTTCCCTGTTTTTTCATTCTTTTCAGCTGGTTCCAATACGCCTTTAATTATTCCGGCTGAGGGATCGGTGCGGGCGGTGTTCGGTTCGAGCGAAATATGCCGTGCGGCGGCAAGAAATGCGGGCAGTTTATATTTTGTACCGTTGTAAACAAGGGCTAGCAAATAGTGAGGGCTCGAGTAAGAATTATTATGCTCGACGGCTTTTTTTAGCGTCTCGCGTGCTTCGGGATATTTCTTCTGCTTCACATAGGTTACACCGAGATTGTAATGGACACTCGATAAATGCTGCGAAAGACCTTTTTCTGAATTCAGGATCTTGAGTGCATCCTTATATATCTGCACCGCTTCGTCTGGTTTGCCGACGTCGTCGATCACATTCGCAATGGTCAGATAAAACAGTGGCAGTTCCGACGATACGTATTTTGAACCGCGAACGGCCATTTCGATCGCCTTCTCCTTGTCGCCTTTCGTGTAACACGTCAATGCAAGCTCGTACATCGCGAGAGTAGAATCGGGGTTTTCCGATAGTACCCGCTCGTAAGCTTTTATCGCCTCGTCGTATTTCTTTTCATCGTGCAGGCGAATGCCTTCCTCGATCGCAAGCTGCTGCTGAGGGGTCAGCTTGACCGGCGTCAGCGTGGGCTTTGTGATCTTCTGCGCGGAAATTGAAAGTGCGAAAAGAACCAGGACGAAAAGTGCGGCAATTTGGTTTTTCACGAAGTTATCTCCATTCGAAAGATTTTGGGTTTCCAATGTTAACACGTTAGATGAGGGAAAATGGGAAAAGTTCCTTTTCGCATTCCCTCAAATCAATACTGCTCAAGCGATTCGCGATACGAAACGAAATTTCGTAGCATCTCGACAAGCGAATCGCCGCCGAATTTTTCTCGCATGGAGTTGGCGAGAACGACCGCAAGCATCGCTTCGCCGATGACGCCTGCGGCGGGAACGGCCGTTATGTCGGAGCGTTCAAAGGCGGCATCGGAGGCTTCTTTGGTGTCGATATCAACAGAATGCAGCGGTTTTCGCAAGGTCGAGATCGGTTTCATATAGCCGCGGACACGCAGCTCTTCGCCGTTAGTGATGCCGCCCTCGAGACCGCCGGCGCGGTTTGTTCTGCGAGTAAAACCGGATACTGAGACAGGAGACAGGAGATTTGAGACAAGAGTCGAAACATCTGACCCTCGTTCACTTCTCTCCCGTCTCCCGTCTCCTGTCTCCTGTCTCTCGTCTCCCGTCTTCTTTCTCTCGTCTCTCGTCTCGAAGAATATCTCGTCATGCACTTCCGAGCCGAATTTCGAGGCGTTCGCAACGCCGGTGCCGATCTCGACGGCTTTGATTGCGTGGATCGACATAATGGCGCGGGCGATGCGGCCATCGAGTTTTTCTTCCCACGATGTGTGCGAGCCGAGACCGACCGGAACGCCGCGTGCGACGACCTCGAAAACGCCGCCAAGCGTGTCGCCATTCTCTTTTGCAAGATCGATCTTCGCGACCATTTCGGTTTGGATAGCGTCATCGGCACATCGAAGCGGCGAATCATCGGGAATTGCTCCTATCGCCTCGAACGTAGATTCGATCGGAATTTCCGGGACGCCGCCAAGCTGAACAACGTGACTCCGAACCTCGATGCCGAATTGCGCGAGAAGCTGTTTTGCGACCGCACCAGCGGCGACACGCGCGGCCGTTTCTCTTGCAGACGCGCGTTCGAGTATGTCGCGGAGATCGCGTGTTTGATATTTTTGGCCGCCCGCGAGATCGGCGTGGCCGGGACGCGGGCGTTTTACTTCGCGGGAGTTTTTCATTTCGCCCTTACTTCGTGCGGGCTTCTGCATCGGAGAGCCCTTACTTACGTTCGGGCTGCTGACACTTTCGGCGGACATTATTTCTTGCCAATGGACGAAGTCTTTGTTTTCGATCATCAATGTGATCGGCGAGCCGAGTGTTTTTCCGTGGCGAATGCCGGAGAGCACTTCGACCTCGTCGCTTTCGATCTTCATCCGTCCGCCGCGTCCATAGCCTTGCTGACGGCGCCAAAGTTCGTGGTTGACGGCGACGATGTCGATCTCAAGCCCGGCGGGAAAGCCTTCGATAATGGCAATCAGCGCCTTCCCATGCGACTCGCCAGAAGTTGTGAATTTGAAGAACATAAGGATGAACTTAACGCAAAGTTGCTGAGACGCAGAGACGCAAAAAAATTAATCAGTTTGCGGCTTCGCTTCCTTGCGTCTTTGCGTTAATACTCCGTCGCCGAAAGACGATCAGGCCGATACTTGCAATTATCAGAAGGCCGCCAAAGAACGTCTGCGGCGGCAAAGTTTCGCCGATCGTAACCGCACCGACGATGACCGCGATAAGCGGTGTTACCAGCGAGATCATCATCGCCTTTGTCGATTCGATCCGGCTCAAAAGCCAATAGTATAGCCAAAATGCCGCGATCGTGCCGAGAATCGAAAGATAAATTACGCAAAAGACGGCACGCGGTGTCCAATTTAACGCAAGCGGATTGCCTTCTCTAAGAAGCGCGTAAATGATAAGAGCGGGAAGTCCGCAGAGCATTTGCGCAAACACAAGACTCGCCGGATGCATTCCTCTAGCCTTGGCTTTCACCAAAATCGAGGCTTGCGCGGCCGCGTAAGCGCCAATGACGATCGCAACACATCCGACAAATGCGAGCCAATTTTCAACGCGAAGCTGGTCGATAAAAATCACCGCGACGCCGACTATGCCGATCAAAACGGCGACGATCTTCAGTATTGTGATCCGCTCATTTGGAAGAAATATCCACGCAAGCAAAAGGCCGAACACCGTTATCATGGCCTGCAAAACCGCAGCCAGCCCGGATGTGATATATTGCTCGCTCCAGAAAACGAGACTGTAATTTATCGAAAATTGTAGAAAGCCGGTCAAGGCGATGAGCTTCCATTGCGACGCGGTTCGCGGCATCTCGAACTTCAATATTTTTATAAGCGGTGCGAGTATCAAAACTGCGAGTATGAATCTTGCAGACGCGAACGTGATCGGCGGCAGATCGTCGAGCCCGATCTTGATAAATATCCAGGTCGTGCCCCAGATCAAACAAAGGATGAGCCACACGAAAACTTTCATAAAAGTATGGAGTTCCAGCTTTAGCTGGCTCCTTCAGACATCAAAAATCTACAAGTAACGTGAAGCCGCCTAAAGGCGGAACTCCAAACACGGCCAGCTAAAACAGGAACTCCATACTCAATTTCGCTCGTAAAAACTAAGGCTTGTTTCGCCTTGTTTCAGGATACGCCAGCGGCGCAATTCTCCTTTCGCGTCGGGCAATCTATTTTTTGTGTGATGTTCGGCAATGAAAATGCCGCCATCGTTTAACAAGCTGCTTTCAAGCGTGCCGAATTCGTGTAAAACCAGGCCATAATCGGTTTCATACGGCGGATCGTAAAACACGATGTCCCAGCCGTCGTCGTGTTCGCGCCCGACAAAATTCTCCGCAGACAAGGCATGAATATCCGTTAGATCTTCGGGAATGCCAAGCAGGTCGAGATTTTCTTCGATAAGCGCACACGCCTTTCGTGAGCGATCGACAAATGTAATATGCGCGGCACCGCGAGACAGAGCTTCCATTCCGATCGCACCGGTTCCGGCACATAGATCGAGAAACCGAGCGTCTTCGATTCGTGGTGCGAGAACGTTGAAAAGCGTCTCGCGAAGCCGGTCCGAAGTCGGCCGCGTTCGCGCGTTCGTCGGACTTTTTATGACGCGACCGCGATATTCGCCGGCGATGATTCGCATGGTCTAATTCTAACTTTTGTATCGCACCGTGTCAGTAGCCCAGCGTGTCCGTAGCCCGCACGTAAGTAAGGGCTCTGCTGCATACCTATGACGCCATTGATACAGTGCTGCTTCGTCAAGAATTCTTCGTTTCCCGAAATTCTGAGTTGACGAGAGAGCTCTTACTTACGTGCGGGCTACTTACACGTTTATTTATCCGATGCCGGCGAGTTTGAAACGCGGGTCGCGGCGGACATGTTCGACCATCGCGGCGGTTTCTTTTGTCAGGCGTTTTTCGGTTAGATAGTGCTCGGCTTCGCGGCGGGCCGCATCGAGGATCTCGAGGTCGCGGATGATATTTGCGATCTTGAAATTCTGAATTCCCGATTGCCGCGTCCCCAAGATCTCGCCCTGACCGCGAATTTCGAGATCTTTTTCAGCGATCTTAAAACCATCGCTCGTTTTTTCCATTATGCCGAGCCGCTCTTTTGCAACGGCGGTCTTTTTGTCGCCCGTTAGTAGTACGCAATAGCTTTGTTCGCTGCCGCGACCGATGCGCCCACGAAGCTGATGAAGCTGAGAAAGCCCGAAACGTTCGGCGTGTTCGACGACCATCAGCGACGCATTCGGGACATCGACGCCGACCTCGATCACGGTCGTCGATGCGAGAATATTGGTCTCGCCTGAGACGAATTGACGCATCGCCGCTTCTTTCTCTGCGGGCTTCATTCGCCCATGCAGCAGACCGACTTTTCGATCGGGAAAAATGCGGTCGCGCAGTTCTTCATACATTTCGGTCGCGGCCTTTAGATCGAGTTTTTCCGATTCTTCCACAAGCGGATAAACGACGTAAACCTGCCGGCCAAGATCGATCTCGCGTGACATTCCTTTATAAACACCGCTGCGTTGATCTTCACCGAGCACGACGGTTTTTATCGGCGTTCGACCCGGCGGCATTTCGTCGATTATCGAGACATCGAGATCGCCGTAAACCGTCATCGCAAGCGAGCGCGGAATCGGCGTCGCCGTCATAACAAGCACCTCGGGGTTGTAACCGCGTTTCGTCAATTCGGCCCGTTGAAGAACGCCGAAGCGATGCTGTTCATCGATAACTGCAAGGCCAAGATTCTCGAACCTCACGGCGTCTTGTATCACGGCGTGCGTTCCGATCAACATCTGAATTTCGCCGTTTGCGACCGCTTCGTATATCTTGCGTTTTTCCGACGCTTTTATGCTGCCGGTGAGCAGGCCGACGTTGTAACCGGTTTCGTCGAAAAGCTTTAGCGCGTTCCTATAATGCTGCTCGGCAAGAATTTCCGTTGGCGCCATCAATGCGGTTTGATAGCCGTTTTCCATCGCCACGAACATCGCGATAAACGCCACTATCGTCTTGCCGCTGCCGACGTCGCCCTGGACAAGCCGGTTCATCGGCGAATCCGAAAGCATGTCGTCAACGATCGTTTTCAAAACGCGCTTCTGCGCGCCCGTAAGCGAAAAGGGAAGAAAATTCTTGATGCGCTTTCGGGTTTCATCGGGAACTTCGATCACCGTGCCTTTCGGTTCCTTGCGACGCTCGCCGCGTTTTAGCTGAAGGCCAAACGACAGCCAAAAAAACTCCTCGAATATCAGCCGACGATGCGCTTCGCTGCGAAACATCTCGTAGTCCGAAAGCTTGGAATCTTCAGGCGGAAAGTGTATCTCGGAAAGCGCGCCAGAGCGAGAAATGAACTCGTATTTTTTGAGAACTGCTTCTGGTAAAATTTCCGGAACCGAACGCGGGTCGAGCTTTCGCGTTACATCATAAATAACCTCACGCATTCGCTTGGTTTGAAACTGGCCGATCTTTCGATATACGGGCACACGCCTTGCGGTGTGAACCATCGCAAATTCGGGATCGTCTGCGTCGTCGGATAATTTTTTATCGTCGCCTTTCTCCGAAGTCTTCGATCCGTCATTATCTTTAAGCAATCCGAATGCATCGGCATCGTCGTCTTCGGGCAGAAATTCGAGTTCGTCCGGTTTATTCAATTTCAGTTCAAAGGTCTGGCGTTTTTCGCTGTATGTCCATTCGCCATTGGCAACGAATCGCGACCCGCGGCCAAAGCGTTCGTCGTAAAATTTGATGATGTGTTTCGCGTTCTTGCCGGAAAGAAACCACCACACGATCACCGGTTTTAACATTCGGTCGCGGTCGCCTGCGGCCACTTCGTAGATGAAAAGATTTTGTTTTGGGGAACGCTTGTTGTTGACCTGAAACGCGCCGGCGCTTCGCGTGTAAAGCTCCACGGAGGCTTCGACGCCCGGCTGAAGTTGATCGATGCGGACAAGATTCGAACGATCTTCGTAACGCATCGGGAAGTAGTTTAAAAGATCTTCGGCGGTTGCGTCAGCGGCATCGGGCTTTTCAGAAAATGAGGCGATGGCTTCCGCAAGTTTTCCTGCCGTATAGCCGGTAAGTTTCCCGACATCGTGTCTATGGAGTTCGAGAAGCGGGGTTGAAAGCAAAAGGCTCATCGAGCGAATTTTAACACAGCGAATCGCCCAATTCGCTATTCGCCGTCACTCTGGTAAAGCTGGGCAAAGTCAAAAACGAACTGTCTTTGAACGTCAGTGAGATTGTTGAACCGAATTGCAAATCCCAGTTCTGAAACGTGGTTCACTATCTTTCCGACAAACTCGATTTTCTTGCCGTCGGATAGCGGAAAATAAACAAGAACAATTTCTTCGTCAAGAAAATCACCTGCGGCCAAAATAAAGCAGCCGCTTTTGCTCAGATCGGCGAGGCGTCCGGTTTGCATGGCACCGCCTGCCGACCATTCTATGTCGCACCCGAGGACAAATCGTTCGTCCATTCTTCGATCTTCGTTTGTGCGTCTATCAGTCTTTTGCATTATCCTCCGGGAAATCAGAAACCTTTCTGTTATTCAAGTAGTAATAGACCGGTAATCCCAGAATTATTAGGCCGATCCCAATAAAAGACTGCGTCGGCGCGGTTATCATCGTATTGACCAACAACCATCCGGCAACCAGCAAAAACAACACCGGAACGACGGGATAGCCCCAGGCCTTATATGGCCGGGCGAGTTCTGGATATTTGCGCCGATAAATAAATATTGTAGATGTAATGAGTGCGTAAAAGATCCATAATCCGAATACAACAAAATCTGTAAGCGTGTCGAACGAACCCGTGAGAGCCAGGATGCTGGAAATCGCGCCCATCAAAAGAACCGAGCTTACGGGGACGTGATTGACGGAAAGCCTGCCGAATGTGCGAAACATAAGGCCGTCTTTTGCCATCGCATACGGCACGCGTGCACCGGCCAAAAGAGATGTGTGAAGTGTTCCGAGCGACGATAACATAAGGCCGACCGTAAAGAATGCCACGGCCGCACCGGTTGCCATGCTGGCAACATTTCCGCCAAAGAAAAGGCTTACGACGACCTTTGCAACAGACGAGTTTTTTGAAACTGAAGCGATCGTCGTCGGGTCGAGCACGTAAAAATAAGCGATATGAGCAAAGACATAAAGAACAATTATCAGCACCGTGCTGCCGATAATCGCGAGCGGAATATTTCGATTCGGGTCTTTTACCTCGCCGGCGACGAACGTCAAATTATTCCACCCATCGTAGCCCCAAAGTGCGCCGAGCATCGCCGCGGCGAAACCGCCGAGAAACGTGTAAGACGGTGATCCGAAAGTGACCGATTCGGCCACGCCTTCGCATGTTCCGCCGGTGCTCATCAACGAGAAATGTCCGAAATCGCCGCTGACAAAAAGAAACGCCCCGACCGCGACGAACAATATCAGCGCCATTTTTACGAGAGTCAAAACGGTCGCGATCTGTCCGGTTAGCACGACCGAGGCGCAATTTAAAGTGGTGAAAATGACGATCACCATCAAAGCGACAAGCTGGAGCGTCGTGAGCTCGAATGACATTCCGCCGAGATTGAAACTGGTAATAGTTTGCGCGAGTCCGTTGTCGAGAAAATCGTTTAACCCGATCGCAAACGCCATCGCAGCTGCGGCCTGCGATCCGGGCCGCGCGATCAATACATTCATCCAGCCATACAAGAAACTCGAAATTCGGCCGTATGTGTCGCGCAAAAAGACGTACTCGCCGCCCGCTTCGGGCTTCATTGCCGTCAATTCTGCATACGTCAGTGCACCGGCAAGAGACAAAACGCCGGCGGCGATCCACGCAGCGATCACCCAAACCGGATCGCCGACATTGCACGTCATCACGCGCGCCTTTAGGAAAACGCCGGTGCCGATAACATTGCCGATGATCACCGAGATCGCGGCCGCAAGGCCTAGCCCGCGAACCAATGCGTATTTGTCATTCGAATCGATTGCCATAAATGCCAAGAAAAATGGTGAGAAAAGAGTCTGACGTATATTACGCGAATTCGAGCGAAAATGCGACTGATTATTAGTGTGCCGAAATCTGGGTCGATTATCCATGCGCGATTTCAGTTGCTGAGAATGTTTCGCCCTTACTTCGTGTGGGCTTCAGCAAGAGCCTTGAGACAATGCGGACTATTGCCGTGCCCGAAATGCAGAAGCCCGCACGTGAGTAAGGGCGATAAACGCAAGCCACGGACACGTGCGACCTGATACCGCCCTTGCTTATGCGCGGGCATTTGCAAAGAAGGAGCATGCCGTGTCCGGATGGCGTGTTAGAATCAACGGCGAATGATTCGAGCTGAATTAAAGGCTGACGATTTGAGCGGCAAGCTGCTTGAATTAGCATCGGACACTAACGTATGCATTCTTGATAGTTGCGGCGTTGGCCATTTGGGTTCGCACTTAATGGTCGCCGGCGTCGAACCGGTAAAGATAGTTGAATTGCACGGCGAACCTGAAGACGTTCTTGCGAAATTCGAAACGCTTGTAGAAGGAGACAACGCTGTAATTTTTTCGATCTCTTACGATTTCGGTGCGAAATTTCAGCGACTGTTTTTGGCAGAAATACCGTCGTCAGAAAACAATGAACCTGATATTTTTGCGGCTGTGTTCGATACGCTGATTGTTTACGATTACACTACGGGCAAAATCAACTTCATCGGGAACCGGGATAAGAGCGGGAAAATTCGGGAACGAATCTCCAAGACAAACAGTCTCAAACCACGCGACGGTTCATCGTCATTGTCTTCCAATTTCAGCCGCGCCGAATACCTTCGTAAAATTGAAGAAATTAAAGAATACATCCGCGTCGGGGATACTTATCAGACGAATCTCACACAGCAATTTCAAGCGAGCCTGTCGGATGATCTTACACCGGAAATAGTTTTTGCACATGTGCGGCGCGATCATCCCGCGCCATTCGCCGCCTATTTAAAGCGGCTTGATTCGACGGTAGTTTCCGCTTCGCCTGAGCGGTTTTTTCGTATTGCTAACGGTACGATCTCTGCTTCTCCGATAAAGGGAACACGGCCACGCGGAGCGACAAAAGCCGAGGACGACCG
>JBOGOW010000064.1:0-12394 GCA_050748285.1 Pyrinomonadaceae bacterium | reverse complement strand
TGCGGACAGGAGTGTCCGCGCTCCGTTATTCAGCGACGGCAAGTTCCTTTTCAGGATTCTTTTTCTCGCGTTTGAGGCCGCCGATTTGGATCATTGGTTCGGCTTTGATCTGGGCCTTGTCCATTACCATTTGCTGATAGAGTTTGCGCATCATCTGCATTTCTTCGGCGGCGGTTTTGGGGCCTTCCATTTCGGGTTTGTTGGGACGCGAAAGATCGACCTCGTTCAGGTTTAGGTTGTGCGATTTATCGCCAAGCTCGACCTCTTTACCGCGAGCGAAAACTTCGTGGCGGCCGTGATCTTTGTACCATTGTGCGACGGTCGCATTTTGGTGCATGTGCTCGATGATGTTGCGCCAGCCGATGCCGGTGTTGTATGCACAGAAGGAAATTTCGCCTTCCTGCGTGCCGTAAGGGATGATGCACATTTCGGTGCGCCGGAAATCGTAGTTGAAAAGATCCTGAAACCACATTCCTGCGATAAACAAAAAGTTCCAAGGGTCCTGACGGCGTTTTTCGATGTCTTCCACCGTGCGATCTCCGCCGACCTTTCCGTAATCTTTACCCGACAGTCCAAACGATTTATCGAATTTTTTCAGAATGCCGCCAAGCGTCAAACTGTTCGGAGCGCCATACGGATTGTAATTTTTTAACAACGCGAGGCCCATCATTATATTTGAGAACCATTTGCCGCGGTTGGTGTCGGTGATGTGCTGCATGTCGGTTACGAGACCCTGAATGTTCAGGAACTGCGGAACCGGAGCCATCTCCTTTGTTTCCTTATTTACCATCACCGCCGTGCCGACGCCGCAGTTCGGGTGGCAGCCGCACGAAACCTGTCCCCATTCATTTTCGGGGCCGTGAACCACATCGGCGAAATCGGCGAACGCTCCCATCAACGAAAGCGGGAACCAATCGCGGTTCGGTTCGGTGATCCCGACTTGGCCTTTCACATCGTGTGCAAGATGAGCAAGCGTGTAACGCTGCTGAAGCCTGCGATTTTCCGTGATCAGTTCGTCGCGGCCCGTAAACGAAACAGGCTGAAACGCGATGAACGAAATTTTCTTCGGATTTTCGAGAGCAAACCGGATGATCGTGCCGACCTGATCGTTATTGACGCCGTTGACCAGCGTCGTAACGAGAATGATATCGACGCCCGCTTCGTGCAGGTTGTTGATCGCACGAAGTTTTACATCAAAAAGATTTCCGATCTGGCGGTGCGAGTTAGCGTCGTTGCCGATGCCGTCAAACTGCAGATAAACAAATCGCAATCCGGCTTCCGCTGCTTCGCGGCAAAACTCTTTTGATTTTGCAAACTCAATCCCATTCGTCGCCGCCTGCACCGAGTTGTAACCGACCTTTCGTGCATAACGCACAGCATCTAAAAAGTAAGGTGACAACGTCGGTTCGCCGCCGGAATACTGCACCGACATCTGCCGACGCGGCTTGATCTGAATCGCATTGTCGAGAATTTCGCTGACGTCTTCCATGCTCAATTCATGGACAAAACCAACCTGGTTCGCGTCCATAAAGCACGGATCGCACATCATGTTGCAGCGGTTCGTCAGATCGACCGTCAAGACCGCTCCGCGGCCGTATTTGATCGTCGATGTGCCGTGATTGTGCAATTTTTCATCATTGTGCGCCTGCTGATCTCGGCCCGGGAAAAGCGATTCGATGTGCTGAAGGAACTCTGAATCCATCGCCATCATGTCTTCAAAATGTCCGTGCTTTTCGCAATCTTTGATCATCCAAACTTCGCCGTCGCGCTCGATGATCTGCGCCTTGATCTCGCCGACATTTTCATTGATAAGCGTCGCAACCTCGCGGTCGCCGCTCAAGATCTGCTCGCGCGCCTCGATAACACAGTTCGGGCAAAGCGAATCCGTCTGCCTCGGGAACCCAAGCGTCGGCTTCGTCTTCTGCCACGATTTCAAGATCGGCTTGTCCGACCACTTCGGCGTGAACGAAGGATTCGGTTTAAATTGATTAACGGAACGAACGGCGTTGAACGCACCTTTTGCAACGTAGGTGAGGCCTTTTTCAAAGTGCTTGATTGGTCTGGTCATATTCTCTCCAAAAGTAATAATTCTCTCGATTGGCTGATCGCCGACCCTTTAAATTCAAATATTTTAGGAATAACGAGAGCGCAATAATAGCTGTTAATAGAATTGCAATCCGCGTACCAATGGGTTGCTAGACCCGATCTACGCCGGTTTTAGCTTAATAAGCCTGTATTTACAGGTGTTTTCAATTATTTCGATTCGAATCCATAAGGGACTGCCTGTGTTCTAATGACACACCGGAGTTTAATCGACGGCGAATTGGAACTTTTGACACAATCTAAAATCTCAAATCCAGCACTTAAGATGCGTTGTTAACTATTTGTTCAAATCTGAAAATTGCTTAAACGCGCGCTTAATCATGCCGAACCAGAAATCAACAAACGTGAAGTGGCTGGAAGCCTAGCCGGAGTGCGCTCTGCCGTTAAGGAGCTTTAAAATCCAACTTTGAAATTTCTGTATTCGGAATATTTTTTTGTTTAAGCAGCACAGTCAGGTCTTACATTAGCTATATCTATTTAACTGTTACAAAAAAAAATCTTAGGATGTGAAATTAGCGCTTTACAAGTGCTAAACAATGTGTTAAGTTTCTAAGCACTTCGAATGTAGTTGGGTGAAGTGCATTAAACACATATTCATTTTATTGGTCGAAAGTATTTTATCGACGCAAGCAAATAGGTCGCCGGAATGAAAATTCGATTTGGCACATCCGGCTGGCGGTCGATAATCGCCGAAGATTTTACCTTCGCCAATGTTGAACGTCTTACCAACTCCATTTGCGGATATTTGAAAAGTCAAAACGATGCAGCTAGGCAGAAACTGATCATCGGTCATGACTCGCGATTTATGGGCGAGAATTTTGCTGCTGCCGCTGCGGAGATCGCAAGCAAGAAAGGCTTTCTTGTTTTGAAATGTACCGGGCCGACGCCAACGCCGACGATCTCACATGCGATACGCGACAATGGCGCCGCTGGCGGGATAAATTTCACCGCGTCGCACAATCCGCCGGAGTATCAGGGAATAAAATTCTCGACTTCGGATGGAGCTCCGGCGTTGCCGGAGATCACAAAACGAATCGAAGCTGCTATAGAGGCAAAAGAAGAAGCCGAAGATAGCCACGGAGGAAGCATTGAAGATTTCGACCCGAAGCCGCCGTATCTCGATGACTTGGAGGCGAAAGTGAATTTCGATGCGATCGCGAGATCGAATGCGAAATATGCATACGATGCGATATACGGCACAGGCCGTGGATATCTCGACGCGATACTAAAAGATCACGGGCTTGAAGTTGAAACGCTTCACGACTGGCGCGACGTAACATTCGGCGGGAAGCCGCCAGAGCCGGGTGAAGATCACCTTGACGAACTTAAGCAAACCGTTACTAGCAAAGGGCTTACGCTTGGGCTTGCGACCGATGGTGATGGCGATAGATTTGGGGTCATTGACAGCAACGGGGCGTTCATACAGCCGAACCATCTCGTTGCACTATTGGCAGATTATTTGGCAGAGAGCCGAGGTTGGACTCAGGGTTTGGCACGAAGCGTGGCAACATCGCACCTGATCGACAGAGTTGCAAAAGACCGCGGATTAAGGCTTCACGAAACGCCGGTCGGCTTTAAGTTTATCGGCGAATTGATAAACAAAGACGAGATAATTCTCGGCGGCGAAGAATCCGCGGGTCTTTCGATACGCGGGCATTACCCTGAAAAGGACGGCATCATCGCATGCCTGCTGGCGACCGAAGCGGTCGCGGTTCGCGGGGCTAGTTTGACAGAGCAGTTGGACGATCTTTATCAACGCGTCGGCAAATTGGAATCGGGCCGCATCGGCGTCAAACTCACTACGGACGTCGCTACAAAATTGAAAGAAAAACTTGCGCAGGAGCCGACGGAGATCGCCGGCCGCAAGATTGAAAAAATAAATAGAATGGACGGAGTAAAGTTCATATTTACCGGGGAGAGCTGGATGCTGATGCGGCCTTCGGGAACGGAACCGATGGTTCGCATCTATGCCGAAAGTGAAAGCAAGGATGATCTTGCGAAATTGCTCGAAGACGGAAAGCAGTATTTATTAAGTTGAAAAATGGCAAAAGTTGTATCAAAACGACCCAGACCGAAGGCGGCAAAGCCTTTACGCTGGCGTAAAGAGAAAAAAAAACGCATCGTTCCGACGTGGGTTCCAGTTACAGCCGCACTTTCGCTCGTAACGATGCTGGTTTTGACGATCAACTATCGTGCATATTCCGAGCTTTCGAAGGAAACGAACACATTTGAAGAACTGAACAAAAAGGTCGAACAGGCCACAAGCGAAAATCTCTCAATGCAGGAAGAGATTCATTATTTGAAAACAGATCCGAAGACGATCGAACGCGAGGCACGGAAATTTGGCTTGGCAAGGCCAAATGTGCTGGACACGATCCTCAAAGAAAAACCATTGGAGCGCGAGGTGACGAAATCGACACCAGTGCAATCCAAAAAGGAGAAAGTTTCTCAAGCCGGGGAATCAGATAAAGCGGAGAAATCTGCCAGCCGGCAATTACCAACCCGTAAATAAACTGCCTTTTGCCTATCAACTCCGCGCTGCCTACAGGTAAGCCTTCCGAATTTCAGCGGCTCGTGTTTCCCGAAAACACGAGCCGCATCTCCGTTTTTTTTGCTGCAAAAGACCGCGTGTAAGCAATGGCTATATTAGCTTTGTTAGTGGCTATTTCGGAAAGGTTATTCTCTCTCCTGTTTTGCCATCGATGGGACATCAGGTGTGAGTATCGGTATCGCCCTTACTTTCGCGCGGGCTGCTGCATTTTGACACGCTCGTTTACACTCGCGTTCAGCCGGGGCGGAATGTCATCGGTTCTGCGAGTTCCGGTATCGCCCTTGCTTACGCGCGGGCTTCTGCATTTTGACTCACTTGTTTACACTCGCGTTTCTACCCGTGGCTGCGTACTGTCTCAATAACCGTCCTCGCAGGATCCTCGGCTTTAAATCCCCAAACGAAGTTTTCAATAACTACTTTGTTGCATTTATTACTTGAATCTACAACCATGATTATTGCATACTTGAGACATAGTATCGCACAAGGAAATGCCGGATAGAAGTGCCATTGCCCTTGTGGACTGCAACAACTTTTTCGTTTCCTGCGAAAGAGCTGTCAATGCCGATCTACAAAAACGCCCCGTGGTTGTTCTCTCTAACAACGACGGATGCGTTATTTCGCGCAGCAACAGCGTAAAAGCTCTCGGCGTTCCGATGGCCGCGCCGCTCTTTCAGGTACGCGATCTGCTCGAAAAACACAACACCGCTATAATTTCCTGCAATCACGCGCTTTACCGCGAATTTGCCGAACAAATTGTCGATATATTGATAGAGGATCTCGGCGATAACGTGCTTGAACTCTATTCGATAGACGAGGCATTTCTGGATGTCGGGACACCGGATAAGTTAAAACTGCTCGGGACACATATAAAAAACAAGATCGCGGAAAAGACAAAAATACCGGTTTCGGTAGGTTTTGCCGAAACGAAAACATTGGCAAAGCTGGCTAATGGAATTGCCAAGAAATCCTTAAAAACCGAAGGCGTTTTGGATCTGTACAATTCGCCATATACCGATCTGGCTTTGAAAAGAACTGACGTTAACGATATTTGGGGCGTGGGTTCGCGCTCGACGGCACATCTCAGAAAGCATGGAATAAACACCGCGTTTGAATTAAAGAATGCCGACCCGGAAAAGGTCAGAAGTTATTTGAATGTTTTTGGCGCGCGAACCGTGATGGAGCTGAACGGCATAAAATGCATTCCATTGGAGATTACAAAAAGAGATAATAAGTCCATCGCCCACACGCGGACATTCGGCAGCACGATCAGCAATTTTGGTGAGGTGAAAAACGCAGTCTTTTATTTTACGACGCGGGCTCTCGAAAAAATGCGTTGGAACGATCTGACGACTAAAAATCTCACGGTATATCTCCAAACCGACCGCTTTAATCCAGTTCCATACTATTATTCGAACGCTCATTCGTATAATTCCGTCTATTATTCGGACATAACCAGCGAAATTTACGCATGGGCAAGACTATGTCTGGACCGGATATATATCCCCGGAATGCAGTACAAACGGGCGGGCGTTGTCCTAAGCGAACTAACGCCTGCCGCTTCCATCTCCAAACGTCTTTACTGTCAGCCGGATTTCGAACGCTGGCATCGGCTCAATAAATCGATAGACGAATTGAATTTAAGATATGGCCGCGACATTATCCGTCTTGCCGCGCTTTACGACAACGGAACGTGGCAAAGCCAAAGCACTCACCGCGGCAACGACAGTAATCATTCTATCGAACGCGAACGCCTCGGGCTGGGCAAAAAATTCAGCCGACCGGTTCGATTTTTGTGAAGATATTTCGCCACAGATAAACACAGATGACACAGATATTTTTTGAATTTCATCTGTGTTCATCTGCGGTTAATTTTCTTTCTCCCCTTCTCCCTCACTCCCCTTCTCCCCCTCTTTTTTTTCCGGGCGCATGTGCGGGAAAAGGATAACATCGCGGATCGAGTGTTGATTGGTCAGCAGCATAACGATGCGGTCGATGCCGATGCCGATTCCTGCGGCGGGCGGCATTCCGTATGAAAGGGCTTTGATGTAATCTTCATCCAAAATCATCGCTTCCGCGTCGCCGGATTCGCGTTCTTTCATTTGGTCAACAAAGCGGTCGTATTGCTCTTTCGGATCGTTTAGTTCGCTGAACCCGTTCGCGACTTCCATCCCATCTATGAAGAGCTCGAAACGCTCAGCAATAGTCGGGTCCATTGGGTCTGCCTTAGAGAGCGGAGATATTATTTTCGGATAGTCAACAATGAAAGTCGGCTGGATTAGATCATCTTCAACCAATTCTTCGAAGAGGAGCTGAATAATCAATGCGTCTTGATAACTAGCCGAGTGTTTCGGATCGATAGTCGCTTTGAGTACTTTTTGCGTTGTGTAATCAAAACGATCTATGCCCGCAAAGTCTACGATAAGCTCATTATTAAGACGTTCAGTCGAGTCCCAAATCTCTTTTTGATTGTCAATCCTATTTACGACTATTAAAACCTTTTTTTCTTCTTCATTTTCCTCAGATAGGGCGTGCTTTCGGAAGTACGTTACAACAGGAAGATAATTACTAAAAATTCTCCCATAGGTTTGTTTTTCGCTTTCAAGCACAGATTTTCCAAACTCTATCAATCGCTCGTTGATAAGCGCAATAAACAGAATCAGCCGTCGTAGATTCGTTAAATCGCGCAACCAATTTAAGTCTATGTCCCCCTTGCCAAGGTCATTCCACGTAGGATTAATATATTCGACGATTGACTCTCGCATCGTATGCCGCGCAAAGCGACCAAAATCTATTTCTGTCGGAGGAAAATCGTCCAATTGACTAGAAACTTTCAATGAACCAACGACTCTTGACACGGAGTTTTGCAGCATTTCCTCGCAGAAATCCATCATTCCGTTGACATCCATATAGGCGCAATAGAATTCGAGCATCGTAAATTCGGGGTTGTGCTTGTGCGACAGACCTTCGTTGCGAAAGTTGCGGTTTAGTTCAAAGACCTTTTCAAAACCGCCGACCATTAAGCGTTTCAGATAAAGTTCGGGAGCGATCCGGGCATAGAGCTTTATGTCGAGAGCTTTGTGATAGGTTTCAAAAGGCTCTGCCGCCGCACCTGTCGCTTTCGGCGTTAGCATCGGAGTTTCGACCTCGATATAGCTGTGATCTTCCAGATAACGACGCATCGAAGAAATGATCTTTGCACGGCGTTCAAAGACCTCGCGTGTCGTTAATTCCTGGCCGCCCGCTGACGCAGGCGGTTCTGACTTTACCTGCAAACTTGAGCCGATCAGATCGACATAACGATAACGCCGACGCAACTCAGCATCCGCGATGCCGTGCATTTTGTCGGGCATCGGGAGCATCGCTTTGGCGAGAAATTGCAGCTTTTCGACATGCACCGAAACCTCGCCGGTGTTGGTAACGAACAAATATCCCTCGACTCCGATGAAATCGCCGTGATCGATCAAACCCCAAACTGACCATGAGTCTGGGAAGTCCAGCAAGCCTCGGAAGTCATTGGGTACAGCATTGAACGCACCCTTTTTACAATATATCTGCAGCTTTTCGATGCCGTCAGTTAAATGAACAAAATTCCCTCTCGGCGGCGTGGTCAAACGACCCGCAATGCGAACCCTACCAAGCTCTTTCAAGCGTTCGTTCAACGCGTCTTTCACATCCGAAGGCGGCCTTTCGCCTTCTTTCAAACTCTTCTTTACGGCGGCCATTTCTTCCGCGATCGCCGTTACGGGTTCATGTGCGATCAGCCTTGAGATCGTGTCTTCGCCGCCGCTTACCGTCGAACGCACGAATTTGTTCGGATACACGTTGCCGACAAGCTCGCGCAAGGCTTCGAGATGCTCGCGGCGAGCTTCGGTCTGATCGTTCGGTTCGATGATCTCGTTAAATTCAGGAATTTCCATAAGCCGTTCGAAATCGGTAAATACTAAATTAAAACAAAGTAGCCCGCAATTACGAAATCACATCACGTCCGACAGGTTAAGTGCACGAACCGATAGCCGACCAATATTGCATATATTTTTATCTTTTTTCGTGTGGCTTTGTGTAATTTTGTGGTTAAAGTTCTTCGCGAGGTCATATCCACTAAAATACGCGAAGCTACACGAAAGACAGAATATCCCAAATGATGCATTAGGAAAATCCCATTCAAGAAATTCGAAATGCTTCCCGAAAAAACTGAAACTAAAAAGTCAAATCTGAAAACGGTCGGAAATATGTCGTTTTGGTTTTCAATTTTAAGAAAAAACGCCGCATAGCTTCGCAGGTTTAGCTCGGCGTGTGCGACAATCTATCTGCCACTGGAAAACGTTGAGCGGTTAACCCCGACCGAAAACGTTTTCCGGGGATATTTGCGTTTATGCATGATTCTTCGGAAACGAATATTGAGTTTGATCGTCTGAAAAATGCGATCGTCGATGGTTCGCGGATAATCGCGCTCGACGGGCTGACATCGGTTGCGGCAAAGACTTATGTTTTGTCGCAGATCGACGTTTCGAATAGAACGCTTGTGATCGTAACCGATACAAATGCGTCGCTCGACACGTGGGAATCCGATCTGCGATTTTGGTTTCGCAATGATGATATTTCGATCCTCAGCCTTCCCTCATTTGAGACCGATGTCTATTCGGGAAGCTCACCGCACGCCGAAACGTTGGAACGCCGTGCGTTGACGCTTTGGGAACTTTCTCGGTCGAAGCCTGATATTTTGATCGCTTCAGCAAGGTCGTTAGTCACGCGAACTATAACGCGGGAAGAAATAAGGACCGCGGGAAACATTCTAAAGCTCGACGACGATGTTCCACTTGGCGATCTGATCAAAAAGCTTTCATCGGCAGGATATGTTAATGAAGATCCAGTCGCAGGCGTCGGCCAATTTTCACTTCGCGGCGGTATCTTGGATGTGTGGCCGCCGGACGCCGAGCTTCCCGTTCGCATCGAATTTTTTGGAGATACGGTTGATTCGATTCGGCAGTTTGACGCCGAAACTCAACTCTCCGTCGAGAAGCTCAATGAAGTTTCGCTTCCGCCGATGAGCGAGTTCATATTCTCGGTTGGCGACATGAAAGATTGGGCATTTTTCGCTCGTGACCGGTTTTCGGGCGAGGCATTTTATCGTAGTTTGCACGACCGAACCGAATTTGCCGACGAAGGCGAAACTTTTAACGGATGGGAATTTTTGCTGCCGCTTTCCAAGCCTTTGAACGGCACGATGTTTGATCTTATCGGCGATGCATTGTTCGTCATCGATGAACCGTCGCTGGTCGAACAGACGTTGGCATCGCATTACGATAACTTACAAAGACGTTATCGATCGCTCATAGAATTCGGCGATATCGGGCTTTCGCCGTCCGAAATATTTCTGGAAGCAGACTATTTGCGAAACGCACTCGAACCGAATTCGCGAATTGAACTGCGGGCTCTCGGCAAAGCTGCGGCGGCAAGGGACGAGGACTTTTCGGTCAGCGACATATCGGAAAATTTTACCGGACGTGCCGATTCTGCACCGCCGCTTTTTCTTTTTCCAACCGCATCCAATTCAGTCGATATCGGTATTCAGTCGCGTTCGACGCAGAAATTTCACGGCGATATAGAAAAATTTATTTCCTCTTGGAAATCGCTAAACGATGCTTCGGTCGTGCTCGACACTTTTGGAATCGCCGAACGGATCGAGGATATTTTTCGAGAAAGCGATGCTAAATTCGATCACGAACGGATAATAGTCGGGCCGCTTTCAACGGGTTTCGAGATACCGTCTGCAAACATTTGCTATTTCACCGAGACCGATGTTTTTGGTGAAACGCAGGCGAACGCGACATTGTCGCCTCGCCAGTCGCCGCAAAGAAAAAGCTCGCGGCTAGGTGCGTTTATCTCCGATTTTCGCGACCTCAAACCGGGCGATTACGTGGTGCATGTCGATCACGGCATCGGGCGCTTCGATTGTCTTCAAACGATAAATGCGCAAGGTGCGGAACGCGAATTTATGCTACTCGTCTATGCGGACGACGCAAAGCTTTTCGTTCCAGTCGAACGTCTCGATCTCGTTTCGCGTTTTTCATCCGGCGAAACCGCAAGTGTTTCGATTGATCGCCTCGGCGGTCTCGGTTGGCAAAAAACAAAGGCTAAAGCGAAGCGTGCGATGCGCGACATGGCCGATGAATTGTTAAAGCTATACGCCGAGCGAAAACTTGTAACCGGCTACGCATTTTCATCGGATGCGCCGTGGCAGCACGAATTTGAAGACGCGTTTCCATACGATCTGACCGTCGATCAATCAAAAGCGATCGATGATGTAAAGGAAGATATGGAAACGCCGCGGCCGATGGACAGGCTGATTATCGGCGATGTCGGTTACGGTAAAACTGAGGTTGCGATGCGGGCGGCGTTCAAAGCCGTGATGGATGGCAAGCAAGTCGCCATTCTTGCTCCGACAACGATACTTGCTTATCAGCATTTCGAATCGTTTCGAAAACGGTTCGCCGCTTTCCCCGCAAAGATCGATCTGCTCTCGCGGTTTCGAAGTAAGAGCGAGCAAAAGGCAGTTGCGGAAACTGCAAAAGACGGAGCCATCGACGTGCTTATCGGGACTCATCGAATTTTATCGAACGATGTTTCGCTGCCAAAGCTCGGCCTTGTAGTTGTGGACGAGGAACAGCGTTTCGGCGTCGCCCATAAGGAAAAACTGAAGCATCTGAAAAAGAAGGTCGATGTTCTGACGCTTTCCGCGACACCGATACCGCGTACCCTGAATATGTCGCTCGTGGGCATGCGCGATATGTCCGTGATCGAAACGCCGCCGCGTGATCGCCTTGCTATCAACACTCAGGTCGTGCAGTTTTCCGAGAATGTGATTCGTTCGGCAATCGAACTCGAACTTGCGCGAAACGGTCAAATCTTTTTCATACACAACCGCGTCGAGACGATCGAAGCTATTGCCGCTCTTGTGCAAAGGATCGTCCCGAATGCACGTATTGCGATCGGCCACGGCCAAATGAACGAGAAAGAAATGGAGCAGGTGATGCTCGATTTCATCGACTATAAATACGATATTCTGGTGGCGACCACGATCATCGAAAACGGCATCGACATTCCTCGCGCTAACACGATCATCATCAATCGTTCGGATAATTACGGCCTCTCGCAGCTTTACCAACTGCGTGGGCGCGTCGGACGTTCGAATCGACGGGCTTATGCATATCTATTGATTCCAAGCGAATTGGAATTGACGCCAATTGCCCGCAGGCGTCTGTCCGCGATCCGCGAATTTTCCGATCTCGGCGCCGGTTTTCGACTTGCCGCTCTCGATCTTGAACTTCGCGGCGCCGGCAATATTTTGGGCGGGCAGCAATCGGGTCATCTCGACGCGCTTGGGTTCGATCTCTACACAAAAATGCTCGAACGCACCATTGCCGAAATGCGCGGCGACGAGATTGCGGATGAAATAAATGTCTCGATCAATTTGGGTGTGGACGTTTCGATCCCGAAGGAATACATCGTCGAAGCAAGCCAACGTCTGCGGACATACAAGCGGATCGCGTCAGCCGCAAACGACGAGACTCTTGTGGCGATCCGCGCCGAGATCGAGGACCGTTATGGCCGAGTTCCAACTTCGGTCGAGAATTTATTTCTGTATGGAAAATTGCGGAAGCTCGCTGAAAAGATCGGAATCATTTCGATAGACTGTGTCGGCAACGGTATCGCCATCAAACTCGGTGAAACGGCGCAGGT
>JBOGOW010000063.1:11864-12528 GCA_050748285.1 Pyrinomonadaceae bacterium | reverse complement strand
CTTTTAGCCATTGCTTCGTGCGGGCTTCTGCAATGGAATGCGGACATTCCTGTCCGCATTCACCCGGAGATGCGCGTATCGCCCTTACTTACGTGCGGGCTTGCGCATGGGAACGCGGACATTCCTGTCCGCATTCCGCACTCCGCACTCGAAGCAGGCAGGGATGCCTGCGTTCCAGTCTTTTCGCGCCCTTACTTCGTGCGGGCTTCTGCAATGGCGGGCTTTTGCATTGGCGGTCGCTTGTCCAATGTGAAAACCCTGAACCGCGAACTCACACGCGGATAACACAAAAAAATTCACTAACTTAAGTTACAAAGCACTAAACGTTACTTTTTTGCAACTTTCAAGACCGCCTCGCGTGTGTGCATAGTTGAGGCGGTTTTTGTTTCGGCCGCGAAACTGTTGTACAAAAGTATGCGTGTATGGCTTTGGACAAGTTCGATCTCAGCATCGCGGAGGATGGCCGACCGACGATGCCTGAACATAAACTTACCGACCACGAACTTGTCGCGGCGGCTAAGGCCGGCGATGAGGACGCATTTGCCGAGATCGTCGAGCGATACAAAAATCCGATCACGAATTTTTTGTATAGATTTTTGAATGATTACGAGGAAGCGGTCGATCTGGCGCAGGAAACTTTTGTAAGGGTTTATTTCGCGCTTGA
>JBOGOW010000063.1:0-11854 GCA_050748285.1 Pyrinomonadaceae bacterium | reverse complement strand
GCAATATGCGTTTTCGACATATATCTATCGCATCGCATCGAATTTGGCGATCAGCGAAATACGAAAACGCAAGCGGCGTCGGTTGCTTTCGCTGACCGGTTTGTTTCAGAAAAGCGAGGATGAAACGGCAGAGTTTCAACCGCCGGACACACGGCCGCTGCCGGATACGATCTTTATCGACGACGAGCGCGACAAGATGATCGCCGGTGCGATCGAAACGCTGCCACCGAAATACCGTTTGCCGATAGTGCTTCGGGATGTTGAGGGAAAAAGCTATGAAGATGTGGCGGCGATATTGGAATTAGGGCTTGGGACGACGAAATCGCGTATTAGCCGCGGTCGTGGGCTTTTGAAAGAAAAACTAAAAAATTATTTTTGAGTTGATAATGAAAGAAAACGAACTACAAAATGCATCTGAATTTGAAACCGAATGGAAGGCATCGTCTGCAAAACTTTCGCGTATCGAGGCTCCGCCATTTTTTGAAGCCAATGTTCGCGCCCGCATCGAAAGAGGAAAACAAAGCAATGGCAAAGCGTTTTCAATCTTAAAACTTGCGATTCCGGTTTCGGCACTTGCGGCGATGGCGATCTTTTTCTACGTGTCCGGGTTTATGTCCGGCGACGTCGAGCAGATATCCGTAATTCAGGAATCTCGAATTGCCGAAGAAGATCAGCCGAATGGAACAGACTTGAAGCCGAATGATTTTGCTGCGGCTGATCCGAGCGTGCCCGAAAATAAGAAACCACTGATCGCGGAAACGCGATCGAACGAAACGAATTCAAAAAACAAAATCGTAACCGCTCATGATAAGGCGACGAATGAAAGCGAATCGGTCGATCTTGCGGTAAAGCCTTCAAAACCGGGTATCCTACCGAAAGGTCTTGACCCCGATTCGCGGACACAGACGAATGCACGCGGCATCGATCAGCGATCTACAGTTCGCGTAGCGGATGTTATCCAGTACGCCGGTGTGCATGGTGAGTTTGGGCCGAAGGGAATGACGGTTTTTTCGGTCGCGGAAAACAGCCCGGCGAAACGCGTCGGGATCATGCCGGGCGATGTGATCGAGGCGGTTAATGACACAATCTTTACTTCGACCGCGACGATTCCGGGCGGGAGCGACCTTTCGACCGGTCGCGTATTTCGAAACGGAACGCGGCTGACTTTGCGATTTTAACCTTCGCTAATCGGGTTGTTTTTCCACTACTTTCGCGCCCTCGACTTCGGTCGCAAATTTCTTGTAATCGTAAGAACGAACGACGGCGTTGATGTCGATGCCTTTTACAAGAAGGACGCGGATAGACATATTGATATCCGCGACTGCGGGCAGCCAAATCTCGTCGTTGACGCGTTCCTGCTCGATAACGAATGACGCGCCTTTTCGCAATTTGGCAAGCACGCCGCCGCCGATATTGTAGTTGTCTGAAAGAAACGCTTCGAGCCGCGCGACCTGCTTATCTTTTTCATCTATCCACATCACGCCTGCGGTTTTGCCGAAAAATTTCAGCATGCTTTTTGCATTGTCGTAATCGAAATCGGGGTTCGGCTCAAAATCGAAAACGATCACATCGCGACCACGAAGGCGTTCACGTCTGGGATTGATTAGCCGCGAAGCCCGCAACACCTCCGCGATGGAAACTCGCCGCGAAGGTTCATTTGGCGGACCGGATTCCGGTTTTGCTTCTTTTTCCGCGATCTTTTTTTCGATCTCTTCCACACGCTTCTGAACCTCGCGATCTTCTTTCGCCTGATCTTTTTCGCTCAGCGGCTTACCGTTTTTTTCAATCAAACGGCGAATTCGATTGCCCTTGTAAAACGACAATTGATTGGTTTCCGAGCTGGTTTCACGCATCGCGCCGTCTTTGCCGATCTCGCGATTTGTCTGTTTTTGAATATACGAATAAGTGTCTAGAATTTCTTCGACCTTGTCCTCGTTTGTTTGAAGTTCGGCAAGCAGTTTACGAATATCGGGCAATGGCTTTCCCGATATTTTGGGGAAATCGAAGACGGCGACGTCGGTTCGCGGATTGATCTGAATTTCGTTCAGGTTCACATCCAAAACTTCATCGCCCGTCTTGATCGTCATTTTGAACGGGAGCAAGATGCCGCTTACTTTCCGGAAATCGGTGTAATCGGTCGTTCGAACTTTGTCGCCGAACGGCGTCTCATCGCGAACGAGTAACCCCGAGGCCCGATCGAAATAAAGTTTGATCGCTGCGTTTTTTGCCGTCGCAAGAATTACGACGCTTGCGGTTTTTCCATTGAGCGAAGCGGCTCCGCCAAAGGTGATTTTGGCTCGCGTCTTTTTTAATCGAGCCAAAGCGAGCTGCGGAATGCGGCTATCGCCTGCAGATGATTGCTCAGATCTCCTGTAAGTGTTTGCAGGCCGTCGCGCGAAACGCGCGTCCAGATCGAACGCCCGTTATAGCCAAGCTCGGCTTCAAAGCCGCCGATGTCGTATTCGATATTTAATAGATTCGGCTTCGCACTTCGCAATGCGAATTTTCCTTCGGAGCCGTCCAACCTTCGCTTAACTATTCCACTTGCATAGGTTGACTGGATCGCTCGGATAGCGCGTTCACCGCCCATTGCTTTCTCGGCAGTTTTTAGGATTTTGAAGGAGACTGAGCCGCGACGGAAAATGCAAAAATTGAAAAGAAAAAAAGTAAAAATGTATATCTCATTCTTCGGTAGTATTCGGAAAAAAATAAAGGGCGATAACAAAAATAATTATCGTGAAAAACTGCAAATACCCGGTCGCAGGCGAAAATTGCGGCAAGCCCAGCAGCCACGTTATCGCAGATTGGCCGGGATTATTCAATATGCCATTCAACCAACTTTGATCTGCCGGTGCCGAAATATTTGCAAGCAGCAGATACTTAACGACAAACGCGAATCCGAACATTGCCGCGAGGCTTCGCAAGAGTTTTTTGGTGTCGAAATTGGCGAAAAGGTTGTTCCATAAAGTCCATAGAAAGCAGAAACTGACGATCCAGAACGGAATGCTGCTCTCCGGGATAACGGAATTGAAAACCTGTACACACGCGGCGTACAGAGAGAGCAGCGTGATTCCATTGATAAGATTTTTTGTCAGATCGAATTTTTCGGAGAGCCAGCCATCGAGCCGAATGAGGTCGGCGACGAAAAACAATACCATCAATCCTGCCCCGAAAATCAGATAAACGAGTGCCGGTCGGACATAAACTATCGAACCGTCAACGCCGCTGAATCGAATACCGCCGAGAAGTGTCACGAGTAGAAAAGCTCTAGGCAAAAGAAGATACTGCAATACGGCACGGTGGCGTTCGGCGTTGTCCGACGGTAGAGCGTCAACCGTTACAATCGCCTCGGTCCCTGCCTTGATCGGCACGTCTATTTCTTGGGATGTTTCCATTTCTGAATCGGTCATTTGCGTTCTCTGAGTATTCGCATCGGGTTGAAATCATAGGCGGTCGTCTTTGTCCCCTCTTCCATCACGTTTATCAACGCGGCGGGAGTTTTTAATTTCAGATCGTCGTCATCCGAAATGTATCCGCTGTCGAGAAGCGTGTCGGCGTGACGTGCATATTCCAATCCCTGCCCAAACAATTCATCATCGCTTGCGAAACGTCCCCAACCCTGCCGATAAAAACTATATGCGATGTAAAACTGCACTTTCCCATCGCGTTTTTCGGGGTCGGCTGCGAGCAAAAACGTACGAGAACCGGGAAAATCTTCGGCCCGAAAAAGTTCGATGCCTTTTGCAAATTTCTCGGCGTCAACCTGATATGTGCCTGTTACTACCTGGCTTTTCGTAAGCACATCACTAGCCGTTTTCGATGCTTTTTCACTCAATTCGCCGATCGAGCGCGGTTCAGTCGCATATAAAAATACGATAAAGATCGCGAAAATCGCGGACAATACGACGCCCAGTATCTGGATATGCTTTTGCTTCACTGTTATAATCGCCCTCAGTCAAAGAATACACTTTTCCGATGGAGTTTCACTATGAACAGTATCGGTCGGGCCGCAGCGGTCATGTTTGCAGTTTTGTTTTTTTGCTTCTCAGCTTTTTCGCAAAATTTGTGGCTTGGAACGTATGAATTTGTCGAAGACGGCGGCAAAACTGCGGGCGGTACCGTCATAGTTGTTACCCATCAAATTGATGTACTCAACAGCGACGATGGCCTCGTTGCCACGTTAAAAAGCAACGGCTATCAAACCTCGGTCGATCTGCTTTGTCTCGTCAAAGTTCAAGGCGCAAAAGCGATGCTTCATTTTGAAGGATACGGCGATGATAATATTTTCGAACCTTATACAAAGGGCCAACTGATGCTTACGCTCGAAACGAAACAGGATAAAGGAAAGAACGCGATCCTGACGCATTGGGCTGCGTTTAAACCAAGCATTGCAAAGAACGAAAAATCGGGCAAGGTCTATTTTGCAAGAACGACAAATACAAAATTATGAAAATGTTTAGTTTATACACTGCGATTCTTATCGCAGTGTTTAGCACTGTGAATGTTTCGGCGCAGTCGGCCGATCTCGTTTTTAAGAATGCGAATGTCTTTACCGGCGACTCGAAATTGCCAAAGGCGCAGTCGATAGCTGTTATCGGGAACAAGATCGTCGCGGTCGGGTCGGATGCTGACATCAAGCCGATGATCGGGCCGAAGACTCGCGTCTTTGAAGTAAATGGAAAGCTGATCGTGCCGGGATTCAACGACGCGCATGTGCATTTTATGGAAACCGGTTATCAGCTTTCGTCTGTCGATCTTCGAGATGCGAAATCGCCGGAGGAATTCGTAAAACGGATAAAGGAATTTGCCGCGAAATTACCAAAAGGGCGCTGGATTCTCGGCGGCCAGTGGGATCACGAGAATTGGAAGCCAAATAATCTGCCGACCGCTGCGATGATCGACGCTGTGACGCCCAATAATCCGGTTTTTATTAATCGTCTGGACGGCCACATGGCTTTGGCAAACACGCTTGCGATGAAAACGGCGGGCGTAACCAAAGACTCAAAAGAGGTCGAGGGCGGACTGATTGTTCGCGATGACAATGGCGAGCCGACCGGTGTTTTTAAGGATGCGGCGATGTCGTATATCGAAAAGAACATTCCCGATCCTACCTTCGAACAAAAGCTTGAAGTTGCGGCGGCGATGTCGAATTTCGCCGCTTCGCAAGGGGTAACGAGCGTTCAGGATATGTCGGGCGGTACGGACGTCGGCGTTTATCAGGAACTGTTGCGGCAGGGCAAGTTGAAAACGCGCATCTATGGCTGTTCGCCGCTCGCCGATTATAAACGCTGGGCAAATACGGGAATTCATTCTGCTTTTGGCGACGCAATGCTTCGTGTCGGATGTCTGAAAGGCTTTACCGACGGCAGTCTCGGATCGACGACGGCGTGGTTTTTTGATCCTTATCTCGACGATCCTTCGACCAGCGGTCTGCCGCGTGCCGATGTGCTGACGACGATGAAGCAGAATATTCTGGATGCGGACAAAGCCGGACTGCAAGTGAACATTCACGCGATCGGCGATAGGTCAAACGCAACGGTGCTCGATTACTACGAAGCGGTTGAAAAGGCGGACGGAGCACGCGACCGCCGATTTCGCATCGAACACGCACAGCATCTGCGGCAGCAGGACATCCCGCGTTTTGGTTCGTTAAAGGTTGTTGCATCGATGCAGCCGTTTCATATCATCGACGACGGCCGTTGGGCTTGGAAACGAATTGACGAGAAGCGTTTGAAAGGAACGTATGCATTTCGAACGATACTCGATTCAGGCGGCGTGCTTGCATTTGGTTCGGATTCGCCTGTCGCGCCGTTAAATCCGCTCTTGGGTGTTTATGCTGCGGTTACGCGACGCACGTTGGACGATAAGAATCCGAACGGCTGGATTCCGGAGCAGAAAATTTCGGTCGCCGAAACTGTTCGCGCATTTACGTGGGGTTCGGCGTATGCCGAATTTCAGGAAAACGTAAAAGGGACGATCGCTCCGGGCATGCTCGCAGACTTCGTGATCTTGTCGGACGATATTTTCACGATCGATCCTGTGAAGATCAGAGATGTTACAGTTTTGAAAACCATTGTTAACGGGAAAGTGGTGTTTGAGAAATAATAAAAGGGGCAAGAGCCTTCCTGACTGCGTTTGGTCGGTTTGAATGGATTAACTCGGGTATTAGTTTACAGAATGAACTCAAAAACACGCAGTAAGAAAGGGTGGCTTGCCCCAGCTTTTTTCGCACTCATTGTTTTGTTCGGGTATCCAGAGGTTTTCGGGCAAGGTTCTGCTGCCGATCTCATAATAGTAAATGCAAATGTGCGAACGATGGCTTCGGCGCAGCCAAGGGCCGAGGCCATCGCCGTTTCGGGCGGCAAGATCTTCGCGGTCGGGAGCAATAAAACGATACTTGCGCTTGCGGGCACCGAAACGAAAAAGATCGACGCGAAGGGGAAATTGGTGCTGCCGGGTTTCAACGACGCTCATGTTCATTTCGCCTCGATTGGAAATATTTTTTCCTCGATCAAACTAACTGATCTAAAATCACCAAAGGAATTTGTTGAACGCATCGCATTTTTTACGAGCGTTTTGCCGAAGCGGCGTTGGATACTTGGCAGCGGTTGGGACAATCGCGCGTGGCTGCCCAACGACCCTCCGACGCGCGATCTAATCGACAAAATTTCGCCCGACAATCCGGTATTTATTTACAACTGGGATGCGACCGCTGTATTTACTAATGCTGCCGCGTTGAAGATCGCCGGGATCGATGATTCGACAAAAAACCCTGCGGATGGAAGCATCGTTCGCGATAACGAAGGCAAGGCGACCGGCGTTTTGCGCGGCACGGCGATTCAATTGGTTCGGCGTTTTGTTCCGGCGGATCATATGAAAAATTTGCCCGAGATAATCGAAACGGCGTCGAACTACGCTGCGAGTCTCGGCATTACAAGCGTGCAGGATGTGCATTCGGACGATCTCGTCGATGTGCTTCGCGGCTTGGAAAACCAAGGCAAACTAAAAACGCGGGTTTACGAATGCACGACGCTTGCCGATTGGAAGAAACTTGCGGCAAGCGGCGTGAAAGCCGCCGATGGCGACGCGATGGTTCGCAGCGGGTGCTTGAAGTTTTTTGCCGAAGACGAAACAGAAGATGTCGCGCAGCTTGAAAAAGATATAGCGGGAGCGGACAAAGCGGGTTTGCAAATTGCAATTCACGCGATCGGCTCAAAACCGAATGAGATCGTATTAACTGCATTTGAAAAAGCGATTAAGTCGAATGGGCCGCGAGACCGGCGTTTTCGCGTTGAGCATGCCCAGAATGTGCTACCCAAAGATATTTCGCGGTTTGCAAATACGAATATAATCGCATCGCTCCAACCCTGGCTTTTTTACGGCGAAAGCGGCCTGTCGAGCGACAGTTACAACAAAATGTTCTCGGCAAATATTCCCATCGCGTTCGGCTCCGATGCCTCGATCACCGAGTTTTCACCGCTCTTTGGCATCTATTCGGCGATCAATGGAAAGAACGCGTTCTCTGTCGAACAAGCCGTTCGCGCATACACGCTCGGCTCCGCTTATGCCGAATTTCAGGAAAAAATAAAAGGCACTATCGAGGTCGGCAAACTTGCGGATTTTGTTATTCTTTCGGAAGATATTTTTTCGATCGACAGGTCGAAGATCCGTTATGCAAAAGTTGAATCGACGATCGTAGGCGGTCGAGTAATTTTTCAATCAAACTAAATTATGAGTTGGACAAATTAATAATGTTCGAAATTGATATGGAAATTCCAAGGTTAGCCACATATTACGTTTTATGAATGGATTGAATCTTTACGACGTTGTCGCACTAACGGAGGATATTCCGGAAGAAAAACTCCACGAGGGTCAGGTTGGCACAATTGTCGAAGTATATGAAAGAGGGAAAGCATTTGAGGTCGATTTCGTAAACCAGGCAGATGGTCATACATACGCATTATTGACTTTACGACCAGAGCAAGTGATGCAATTGCATTACGGGCCGGTTCTTGCCGCCGCGTAAACGAACAAAAAAACCGCGAAATACGCGAAACACACTAAAGCTCTTTTTTCGTGATGTTATGAAAAGGACTCCTCCGGCAGCGAGTTTTGGTAAACTCGATGATTGACAAGAAGAAACATGGTCTCTTTTAAGGAGGAGTCCAATGACATTATACATCGGAGTGGATATACATCCATATCAACAGACGGTTGCATATAGCGACACGATGGATGGAGAGATCAAGTTTCAAACTTTCAAACACAAAGAGCTGGAGAAGCTGAAGAAGTTTTACGGGAGTTTCAAGGGTGATTCGGCAATAGTAGGGGTCGAAGCGACCGGCGGGCTCGAGTGGTTTGAGGAGATGATCTTTGACAATGGACACAAGCTGCTGGTCGGGAATCCGCATGAGATAAGACGGCGGGCAATGAGCCGACACAAATCGGACAGGCGGGATGCGGAAACGATCCTGGACCTGCTGATGAAGGGAGAGTTTCCGCAAGTATGGCGAAGAGACGGACAGAGCCGTATCACGCTCGAGTTGCTTCGGTTTCGGCAGAATATTGTCAGGCAGCGGACGAGCGTTGCGAACCAGCTTCAGGCATTAGCAAGAAAGCAAGCTCTGCCGCGATTTACAGTCAGCACGAAAAAGGGCAGAAACCTGCTGTTGACCGCCAAACTGTCGGAGACGGACGCATGGCTCAGGGATAGTCTTTGCGGGCTGTATGACACGTTGACCGAACGGATCGGGAGCGTTGAAGAGCGGCTTCGGCGCCTGGCAGACGGGAATGAAGCGGCAAAACAGCTGATGACCCATTCGGGAATCGGCTTTCGAACCGCTTTGGCCTTGACCGCAACACTTGGCGATGTGAGCCGGTTCGGCAATATGCGGCAAGTCACCGCCTTTGTCGGACTCGACCCGCTCAACAAATCGACGGGCGAAAAGCAAAGAATCGGACGGATCAGCAAACACGGTTCCCGGCTCTGTCGGCACCTGCTCGGACAGGCCGCAGCCAGAAGCCAGGACAAGCGAATAAGGGCAGCTTATTCAAGAATAAAATCACGCCGGGGACATGCGGTCGCAAAGGTTGCCGCCGCACGTCGGATACTCCTCAATTGCTACATCATGCTGCGCGACGGCATCGATTACGCAGAGTTCACCCGGCGGGGCGAAGTTGGCTTGCACGAAATTACACTAGCGTAGCGAGAGCGAATCGCTGTTTTCGTGATGGTGCGGCCAGCCATTTGGGATCAGCCCAAATGTGCGCAGCAAATTTCATGCAGCGTGAATTTTTTCACTGCTCGAATAGATGATTGAGTCGCCTATGCTTCTCAATTGAAATTAAAAAAACTGAGTTCCATGTTTCTTTTTGTCAAACATCAAAGACTTTTTTACTTGAAGGAAACTTCGAGTGTGGGCATTCCTCTGCCTTGACACCGAAGTCTTTTTCATAGATGTATTTCGTGGACAATTGAAGGATTATGTCGAAAGTCGTCATTATCGGTGCCGGTCTTGCCGGTTCATTGCTGGCGATCTATCTCGCAAAACGCGGCATTGCCGTCGATGTCTATGAATCACGCGGTGATATGCGGCTTGAAGAAGTTGCTGCCGGACGCTCGATCAACCTTGCTCTTTCTAATCGCGGTATCTCAGCTTTGCGCGAAATAGGCATGGACGAATATATGCTCGCCGAGGCCGTGCCGATGTACGGCCGTATGATCCATTCCGTCTCTGGCGAGACAAAGCTGCTGCCGTATAGCGGACGGAAAGGCGAATATATCAATTCTGTTTCGCGTGCGGGGTTGAATATCGCTTTGATCAACGAAGCAGAAAGGAATGACGGAGTTCAATTCGTTTTCAATGAACGCTGCGTCGATTTCGACACGAAAAGCGGCGAGCTTACATTCGCAAGCGGCCGCACACGCCGTGCCGACACGGTCATCGCAACCGACGGAGCCGGTTCCACAGTACGGCAAGCGATAGAACGCCAAATGCCGGATTTCGCAGCCTCGTCCGTGTTCCTTGAGCACGGCTACAAAGAGCTTCACATTCCGGCTCGAGGGAACGCGGACATTCCTGTCCGCAACAAGCGCGAATCATTTGCCATCGAACCAAACGCGCTGCACATCTGGCCGCGACACAAATTCATGATGATCGCATTGCCGAATTTTGACGGCAGCTTTACATGCACGCTGTTCCTGGCCCATAAGGGCAGAAACGCGAGTGTGAGCGAACCGGCATTCGACCAACTAACCGACGAAGCTTCACTCCTTGAATTTTTCATCCGCGAATTCCACGATGCCATTCCGTTGATGCCAACGCTCGTCGAGGATTTCTTTCACAATCCGACCGGCGATCTCGGAACGCTGAAATGCTGGCCGTGGCACGTCGATGGCAAAGTTTTGCTGCTGGGTGACTCGGCCCATGCGATGGTTCCCTTTTACGGGCAGGGAATGAACTGCGCGTTCGAAGACGTCCGCGTGCTCGCGGGTTTAATAGATAAACAGATTTTCACCGCAGAGACGCAGAGACGCAGAGACGAAAAAGAGATAGATTGGGCAAGTATTTTTGAAGAATATGGCAACTCGCGCAAGATCAATACCGACGCCATCCAGGACATGGCCGAAGAAAATTTCTACGAAATGCGCGATGCCACGGCCGATCCGGTGTTTGTAAAAAAACGCGAGCTTGAAACAAAACTCGAACGCGCCCTTCCAGACTATTTCTCTAAATACTCAATGGTCACCTTCCGCGAAGATTTGCCGTATTCCATAGCTAAAGAACGCGGAAACGCCCAGGATCGATTGTTAATGGAATTATGTGCGGATGTGGGGAACATCGATGAGGATGATTTGAACGAAGTTATGCAGTCGATTCGAAGTTCGGAGTTCCAGCTTTAGTTGGCTTGGCATAAGCCGTCTCGTTGGGCGAAAGCCAACTAAAGCTGAACTCCGAACTTGGATCAACTTGCCACCGCTGCAAATTGTCCGGGCTGATATGTTCCTGGCGTTGTGCGAAAGGCGATGTTGAAACGGTTCCAACTGTTTACGGTTGTGACAGCGAGCGTCAGATCAACAAGTTCTTCTTCGCTGAATTGTTTTTTGACGCGTTCGTATATCTCATCAGGCAAATGGCCGTCGGTTATTTTAGTTACGGCTTCGGCCCATTCGAGCGCCGCCCGTTCGCGGTCTGAGTAGAATGGCGATTCGCGCCACGCATCGAGGAGGTAAAGTCGCTGTTCTGTTTCGCCTTCGTGACGCAAGTCCTTTGAATGCATGTCGATGCAAAACGCGCAGCCGTTAATTTGCGAAACGCGAAGCTCTATTAGATGCTGCAGTTTCGTTTCGATCGATGATTTAGTCAGATATTTACTCAACCCAAACATCGCCCCAAAAGCTCCCTTTCCGACTTCCATAATATTTAATCTTTGTTCCATTTTATTTCTCCTATCATTATTTCGAGCCATTATGCGGCTTCCATAAACAAAGACGGGACAGGTTCAGATTTGTGACAGATATTTTGAAAAAAAATACGTAAAAATAATTTATAACGATACTTGCTGTAAATAATTCATGCTTTTGGTTTTTATAAATTGCCACTAGCTTCAGCTAGTGGACAGATAAATGAGGCAATAACAGGCTTTAGCCGAATATCCGAATATAATAACAATTTCCTTACAGCTTTAGCTGAAGCTAATCGGATGATTGATTGTTTTTTATTTGGCTAAAGCCTTTTGTCTTAATAATAGGAACCTTTGAAAAACTATTGAAATTACTTAATAGACATTAAATTAATGGCTTTATTCGTGCATTCGTGGCAAAAAACAGAAAAATCGGCCACGAATGCACGAA
>JBOGOW010000062.1:0-12771 GCA_050748285.1 Pyrinomonadaceae bacterium | reverse complement strand
GGCTTTTGCAAAGCCGGAAAGACGTAAAAAAATTATCAGTGTCTATCTGTGTGATCTGTGGCTAAAAATTCTTCCGCCCGCTGCGACCTCATATCGCCCTTGCTCACGCGCGGGCTTTTGCAAAGCCGCAAAGACGTAAAAAAATTATCAATGTCTATCTGTGTGATCTGTGGCTAAAAATTCTTCCGCCAACTGCGACCCGATACCGCCCTTGCTCACGCGCGCGTCTTTTGCATTTTAGATCTCAATTACCCTTCTTTTTACAGGTGATGAAAGCACGATTGCGGTCGTGGTGATGCCGTAGGGCGTCAGCTTGTCGATGATCTCCTGCAGATGCTCGACCGAGGCTACGGCGACTTTCATGATGAACGAATCGCCGCCGGTGCCGCGGTGGCATTCGAGGACTTCGTTTGAGGATTGGGCGACCTCGATGATGTGGCTGTAATCGACGCCGGTGATGCTCATGCGGACAAATGCCGTGATCGGCAGGCCGACCTTTGCCGTATCGATCTCGGCGCGATAGCCGGTGATGATACGAGCGTCTTCGAGCTTGCGAACTCGCTCGATCACGGCCGGCGTTGTCAATCCAACCCTACGGCCTAGCTCTGCATAGCTCGTCCGCGCATCCATTTGTAATTCCTTCAGGATATTTTTATCAATTTCGTCGATCATGGCTGCAATTTAGGAACCCAGTCGCTACCCCGACGCGTCGGAGTTCTGACAAGAAAGTCAATTTCGTCGATCATGCGACTGGAACGCAAGCATCCCTGCTTGCATGTGCCGACCTTGACCGGGGGCTTGTAGATTCATTCAGAGTTTACAGGCAAGCAAGGATGCTTGCGTTCCAGTCCGAGTTCGACCTGCCAAAGCATTCAAGAACATTTAATATAAACCAAACAATGCTTACTACCTAATAATCTAAAGCAAACTAGCCTGATTAACTAACGCTGCTTATTCAAATCACATAGCGAATTCCGTTACAATAGATTATTCACGGATAACTTCAACTTTTCTCCCCGCATCGTATTTATGAAAAGAGCCGCCAAAATTATGCCGACCGAGACCGCCGAACCTGCTTTTGCAATCGACAATATAAATATCTCTGACGCCGATCTGCCGTCGTTTAAGGATATGCCGTTTGAGGATATCAACGAGCTCGAACTCGATCATCCCGGTGCGAGCGACGAGGATTACCGAACGCGGCGCGATTATATTGCCAGCCTGGCTAAGAAATTTCGAGAGACCGGCGAGATCACCGATGTTGATTATTCGGACGATGAGCAGGGCGTTTGGCGGCACGTTGCGGGGACCTTGGAAGAGTTACATCAAAAACACGCGAGTCCGTTTTATCTGCGTGCGAAAAAAGATCTGGGCATCTCGAACGACCGCATTCCGCAATTGACCGAGATGAACCGCCGTTTGAAAGAGCTTTCAAATTTTAGGCTCGCGCCGATCGAGGGCCTGGTCGATACGCGTGCCTTTTTGAGTTGGCTGTCCTGGCGGACGATGCTTTCGACGCAGTATATCCGCCATCATTCGCGGCCCGAATACACGCCCGAACCCGACATCGTTCACGAAGCCATCGGCCATATCCCGATGTTCACAAATCCGAATTTTGCCGACTATTCGCAATACATCGGTCACGGCGCGCGTATCGCAAACGACAAGCAATTAGAAGAACTCGGCCGACTTTATTGGTTCACGGTTGAATACGGCATGGTCGAGCACGAAGGCGAGATCAAAGCATACGGGGCCGGTCTGCTATCAAGCTACGGCGAACTCGAACACGCCTACACCGACAAAGTTGACCGCCGCCCGTTCGACCTCGAACGCGTGATAAACACCGACTACGAATACTCCGAAATGCAGCCGATCCTCTACGTCATCCCGTCCTACGCCGAATTGAAAGAGGTAACGCGGAAGTATATTGAGCGTTTTTAACATATGCACATCATCACCCGAAAACGGTTGAATGAATTCGCAGCGAAATTTCCCGTTACAAACAACGCTTTGGCCAATTGGTATAGTCAAATGAAGCGGAACAATTTCGCCTCGATTGAGGAAATTCGAAAAATCTTTCCGAGTGCAGACAAAGTTGGGAAACTGACGGTATTCAACATTGGTGGAAACAAGGTCAGGCTTATTGCAGCGATACATTATAATAGAAAGAAGATCTATATCCGTGCGGTCTTGACGCACAAGGAATATGACGAAGATAATTGGAGAGAATAGTTATGCAAACGATTGATGTGCAATCTTGGAAAAATATCTCCGACACCGTTTTTGTTCCGCAAAACGAGGTCGAATATGATCGTCTTGTCAAAATGCTCGACGACCTCTTAGATCAAGTTGGCGAGGATGAAGCCCACCCGCTTGCTTCACTGATGGATGTTCTCTCTGCACTCATTGAAAATTACGAGAATGCCAATGTGCCGGAATTGGCTCTTAATTAGTAAGAGATACTATGCTGAAAAAGGGTGACATCCGAACACTTGACGAGTTTGCCGATGAAAAATTTGGCAAGGTCGGCACTCATGCTAGAGACGAGATCGAACGCGGCTTTGAGGAATTCAAACTCGGCTATCTTATTCAGGAAGCACGTAAGAAGAAAGGATTAACTCAGCAAGAACTTGCCGACAAGGTCGGAACGAACAAAGCCGCGATCTCGCGCGTCGAGAATGACGTAAAAGACGTGCGGCTTTCGACGCTCCGAAAGATCATCGAAACCGGACTAGGCGGGGAGTTGGAATTGGCGATCAAACTTTAATTTTGCGAAAAATCCCGGGGCGGCATTCGGGCGAAAATTATGAAACAAATACTCGTTGTACTGCTGACCTGCGTACTCACGCATTTAATACACTCGCAGGATATCAATAAGATTTTGGAAGAAAGGCTGAAGGCCGAGCCGCTTGGTTCGACTTTTTCAGTGGCCGTCGTCGATGAAAAAGGTGCAAAATTCTACAACTCTGGAAAAACGTCAAAACGACCGGATGCGGCCGAGAGTAACGAAAATACTGTCTACGAAATCGGATCCATAACCAAGGTATTTGTCGGCATTCTCCTGGCCGAGGCCGTCCGGCGTGGTGAAGTGACTCTCAACGATCCGATCTCAAAGCATTTGCCAAAAACAGTTATCACACCAAAGTTTGGTGGTCGCGAAATCACTCTGCTCGATCTGACCACTCATCATTCGAGCCTGCCCCGCCTGCCCGACAATTTTAAGCCCGCGACGATGGCGAATCCATACGCCGACTACTCAGTCGCTCAGATGTACGAGTTTCTCGGACAGGTCAAATTGGCGAAAGATGTCGGTTCGGAATTCGCATACTCAAATTTCGGCGTTGGGCTACTCGGCCATATCTTGAGTTTGAAAGCGAAAATGCCGTTTGAGATGTTGGTTAGGACGAGAATCTTGAAACCGCTCGACATGAATGATACTTCGATTGTCTTGAGTCCAAAAATGAAAGCAAACCTGGCGGTCGGGTACGATGACGGCGGAATGCCGACGCCGAATTGGGATTTTGACGCGCTCGCCGGAGCAGGTTCTCTGCGTTCGACATCAAGGGATATGTCGAAGTTTATCGCGGCAAATTTGGGACTGGTAAAAACGCCGCTAGCCGAGTCACTGGCCGAAGCTCAGAAAATGCGAACGGTTGGCGAGCGGCCGACGCAAAATATTGGTTTTGGATGGTTTAGCGACCCGCTCGACGGCCGTCAGCTGCTGTTTCACGGCGGCGGAACCGGCGGGTATGTGACATTTGTCGCCCTCGATACAGAGAAAAAGAAGGGCGTTTTTGTCGCGACAAATTCTGTTGCAAAGAGTGATGATATCGGAGTTCACATCCTCGAAAATAGATTTCCGCTAAAAATTGTCGAACCCACGGTCGCTTTGAGTGAAGAAACTTTAAAGAGATATGTCGGCGAATATCAGCTCGATCCGACCTTCTCTATCGTCATAACCATTGAGGGCAAACGCATCTTTCTACAGGCAACCGATCAGCCAAAGCTCGAAATGTTTGCAGAAAAAGAGAACAAGTTTTTTCTGAAAGTCGTTCCCGCACGAGTTACTTTTGTTAAGGATGAAAGCGGAAAGATTACAGGTCTGACGCTCCATCAGGGCGGAGCCGACATGGCGGGTAAGAAAATTAAATGAGGTCGCAGTTGCGCGAAGAGTTTGACAACTTGATATTGCAGATTGCGACTAAAAAGGCAGTTTAAAGATGGTTTCAAAGATTAATAAAGATTTCGAAACGGCTACGTTACACTAGATCAGGTCGAGCGGAGAATATATGAGATCCGCGGGTATAAAGTTATGCTGGACAGTGATTTGGCGGAACTTTATAGCGTAGCAACAAAAGTTTTTAATCAAGCCGTTGGACGAAATTTAGAAAGGTTTCCCGAAGATTTCCGATTTCAATTAACAACGGAAGAGTTTGAATCTTTGAGGTCACAAATTGTGACCTCAAACAAAAGTCGCGGCGGCAGACGATATATGCCGTATGTTTTTACCGAGCAGGGCGTTGCTATGTTGTCGAGTGTTTTGAACAGCGAACGGGCGGTGCAGGTAAATATCGCTATAATGCGGGCATTTGTAAATATTCGCAAAATTGCTGCGACGAATGAGGAGATAAGTAAGAGAATATCGGCAATCGAAAAGAAGCTCGGTGAGCATGACGGCCATTTCAAGGAAGTTTTCGCTGCGATCAGGGCGATGATTACACAGGAAAGGCAGCCGAAGCAGATCGGCTATATTAAAAATAAGAAATCATGACAGATCAAAGGAATCCACTGGGACTGAAAAAGATACATCACGTTGAGTTTTACGTTGGGAATGCGAAGCAGGCGGAGTTTTATTATCGAAAGGCGTTCGGGTTTTCGCGGGCCGGATATTCAGGGCTTGAGACGGGCAATCGCGAGGTGACGAGTTACCTGATGCGGCAGACGAATATCAATTTCGTGCTGACGACGCCGCTGCATCCTGAGCATCCGGCGGCGGAGCATATCAAGCAGCACGGCGACGGCGTCCGCGATATTGCGTTCTTCGTAGAGGATGCGGACCGCGCTTTTAGCGAATCTGTAAAACGCGGCGCGACGCCGATCAGCGAACCGCGCGATTTGAGCGATGAAAACGGCTCGGTTCGCCATGCTTCGATCGCGACATACGGTGATACCGTTCACTCATTTTATTCTTACGACGACGGCAGTCCACAAGCGAGTAAGGGCTCGGCGAACGGGAATGAAAACGAGTCGAACTGGCCGCCCACTGACGCAGGCGGTTCTGACACGGGCGGAAACGCGAGTGTGAACGAGCGTGCCACTACGCATACTTACAAAGGTATTTTCCTGCCCGGTTTCGAACCGCAGGATGTCGCGGGCGAGCCGACCGGAATTATGATGGTCGATCACATAGTGGGCAATGTCGAGCTTGGCAAGATGAACGTCTGGTGCGATTTTTATCGCGACGTGATGGGCTTTGAGCGTTATATGACTTTTGATGACAAAGACATCTCGACCGAATATTCGGCGCTGATGTCGATCGTAATGAGCGACGGACAGCACAACATAAAATTCCCGATCAATGAACCCGCCGAGAGCAAAAAAGGCATTTCGCAGATACAGGAATACATCAACTACTATCGCTCTGCCGGAGCCCAGCATCTTGCCCTGCTCTGTCGCGACATTCGCTCGACCGTTGCCAATCTCGTCGAAAACGGCGTCGAATTCCTGACCGTGCCCGACAGCTACTACGACGAACTTCCCTCGCGCGTCGGCGAGATCGACGAAGACATCGAATCGCTCAAAAATCTTGGCATTCTCGTTGACCGCGACGATGAAGGCTATCTGCTCCAGATTTTCACCAAACCCGTCGAAGACCGCCCGACCGTTTTCTACGAAATCCTCCAACGCAAAGGCTGCAAAGGCTTCGGCAAAGGCAATTTTAAAGCACTATTCGTTTCGATAGAAGAAGAGCAGCGTCGCCGCGGAAATTTATAGGTTTTACTTTTTTTGCGTTTCCAGAATTGACCGAAGAAATTAAGACAAAGCTGGATCAAGAAATGATTGTAACTGTTTTCGTCTCGTTTAGAGCGAATACGGGTTGCGTATATGGCAGGCTATTGCATAGATGGCGCAAGATGGGGAGATGAGACCATATTCTAATGATTTGCGGCGGCGGATAATAGAGGTGATACAGGAAAACGAGGAGAGTCAGGCGGAGATAGCGGAGCGATACTCGGTATCGGTATCGTTTGTGGAAAAGCTATGGCAGAGGTTTCGCACAACGGGAAGTTATGAGGCCAAGCCGCACGCGGTGGACGCGAGCGGTCGTTGAAGGCGTATGAAGGGTTGATTCGAGCGGAAGTCAAAGCACAGAGCGACATCACATTGGATGAGTTGGCCAAAAAAGTGGCTGAGGCGAGCGGCAAGCAAAGGATCGGCATAATGACAATGTGCGATGAGTTGCGGCGGCTGAAGCTGCGGCGAAAAAAAAACGGTTTACGCCGAGGAGCGTGATTCGGAGCGGGTGCAGGCGAGACGCCGCGAGTATCAAGTGGAAATCACGGACGAGATAGTTTCACGGCTGAAGTTTTTAGACGAAGCAGGCAGCAATATTGCCATGACGCCACGATACGGACGTGCTAAGCCTGGCGAGCGGGTCAATGAAAGCACGCCGCTCAATTACGGAGAGAACATAACGATGCTAGCGGCTATTTCACTTTCCGGGATCGATGCACCGATGACCATTGAAGGAGCGGTGGACGGGCTTGTTTTCAAAACCTATGTCGAACAGGTCGCGCGCCCCGACTCTCAAGCCCGGCGATGTCGTCGTGATGGATAATCTCGGTGCTCACAAAGTCGCCGGTGTGATAGAAGCGATCGAAGCAAGAGGGGCAAAAGCAATATATTTGCCGCCCTATTCGCCAGACTTGAACCCGATCGAAAAATGCTGGTCCAAAATCAAGACGTATCTGCGAGCGGTCAAGGCACGAACGCGCGAAGCTTTGGAAACGGCACTAAAAGAAGCCCTCCTCCTAATCACCCCCAACGACGACGACGGCTGGTTCGCCCACTGCGGCTATGCCATACACTGATACCGTAATCGCTCTAGTGGTACGCGGCCCAAACTTGTGGTGCAGAAAAATCACATATGAAGATTAATGAGGCTTAAATGGAAATTGCACTGCACATTTTATTGTTGGTGATTTGTATTTTATTAGGCCTTTTTCTGATCAATCGTTATGTATTTTGCTGGGTTGGATTGGTTTTAAGTCGAATACCAACGTCGGAATCTCCAATTTTACAATATAAAACAGTTGGTGTTCGGGAACCGAATAGTGGCTCCAAGCGGCTCTGTTTTGTCGTAAACCTGCCAAAGCTCAACACAGAATTTGCTTCAAATCCGGATTATGAAGTTATTTATCACCGTGGCCATGCCACAGTTTATGATGGCATGATTACGATTTATAGAAAGTTCGGCAAAGTGTGGTATTACCTTAGCTTTAGCACCTATACGAGGTATGAGGAATCGGAGAAGCGCTCTAAACTGGTTTCTGATATGACCGCCGGAACAGGTACGCCGTTGCATTTGTGGCGTAAGGGTGAACTATCCGTCAAGGGTGAAAGTCCTTTTATCCCCAGTTATTTAATACTAAGAAGAGTAAACAGCATTGTCCGCGATTTACCAGTATACCGGACTCAGAAGTCAGAAATAAGTAGATATATCAGGATTGGCTACGAAACGGGTTTGTCATTAAGTTTTATCTAGGCAGTATTGTCAATTTCGGCATGAACGCCGTGTCTGAAATTTGCAAAGAATAAGTTTAGTAAAGTTTTCTTATGGAATTGAAATACCAGACAGGTTTTGGCAATGAATTTGCCACTGAGGCTGTCGAGGGAGCGTTGCCCGTCGCGTCAGTAGCCCGACTGTAAAGGAGGGCGCATCTATGAAACGAGATTACATTGAGTTTCAAGAACGCTCAACACCTCTGACCTATTTGATCACCATTCGTGCTTACGGAACCTGGCTCCATGGTGACGAACGCGGTTCTATGGACCGTCGCGAATACAATCAATATGGAGAGCCGAAAATTGCCGCCAGCGAATTAAGAGTTACAAGAGATCGAAATCTAATGAAAGGCGCGCCGTGTGTGTTCGACTCGGCGATTCGACAAAACATCGAATCTGCCATCCGTGAAGTTTGCGAAGCAAGAGGTTATAGATTGTATGCCATAAATGTGAGAACGAATCACGCGCATACGATAGCCTCGGCCTCGACCAAGCCTGAACTAATGATGAACAGCTTCAAGTCATACGCGACGAGGAAACTGCGAAGTAAAGATCTGATCGGCGAACAGACCAAGGTCTGGGCACGGCATGGCAGTACTAGGTATCTCTGGACTGAACAACATATTGATACTGCGGTAGAATATGTGGTTAACGGGCAGGGCGGTGAACTGCCGACATTTGACTAGCAATTCGATATGTTGAGATGCGCCCTCCTTTACAGTCGGGCTACTGACACGGATGGCTTCTTTATGGATCTGAATTACCAAACAGGTTTTGGCAACGAGTTTGCGACCGAGGCGGTCGAGGGTGCTCTGCCCGTTGGGCTCGATTCGCCGCAGAAAGCTCCGCTGGGGCTTTATGCCGAGCATTCCGGGACGGCGTTTACTGATTTTAATGTTAAAATATTCCTGTTTTGAGGAATTCTATTTATGTACGAAGTTAGCGTCGAAAAAACTCAATCTAAGCAGCTTCACGATCTGATCGATTCGGTGCAGAATGGCGAGGAAGTAATTTTTACACAAGATGCCAAACCGGTTGCAAAGCTTATAGGGGTAAAGCACGAAAAGCCCCTACCTAAATTTGGCAGCGCCAAAGGCATGTTCGTCATGGCAAAAGATTTCAATGAACCGCTCGCAGAATTTTGACGAATATCGGAAATGAAACTGCTTCTCGAAGTATTCTAAGTGTTATGTATAAATGTGAAATCGAAATTGCGAACCTGCTTGTGAATTGGCGATTCCCGCAAATGGCATCAGCATTGCCTGCGCCATTTACTGAGGCATTCGGTTTCCTTATAAAAGGACTTGGTCCGCTTGGACTAACAGCTCGGTCGATAAATCTTGAGTCTCAAAGCACAAATCTTGATGATGCAGCGATATCCATTAACTTGCCGGGTCACAAACTAAACGTACGAATAACTTACAGCGGGTTGGAAGCGGACGCACGGGATGTTTTCGCTGAAGACGTTGTTAATATACTTCAAGTATTGACTGTAGTGTTTGATACCTTGGGTAAGATTGATCCCGAACTAAAGAAGGGAACAGGCACTGTAAGATTGAGCCTTCATTTGAAATTTGTCGATTCTAGTGTTGCTGACTATTTAGCCGACAGAGTCTCTGCGAATGTGAATAGTGAGAATGTGACGCCTGAGGCAGTAGTGTTTTCTTTAAATATCGATGAGATTACAAAACATTTCCCAACGAAAATTACAATCGCAAAATCGGTAGCGGTTGAAAACGGTCTTTTTTTGGAAATTGCGTATCAAAGCGGCACAGATGCCGAAGAATCTAAAGTGGGTGAGCCTTTAGAATTCTTTAAGAAAATTGCGGAACACTATGAAACAGTTCTATCTACATTAGAATTGAGCCTTGTGGGCGAGGGGGAAGTAGCATAATGCCGTCTCTTTCTGCAACCGAACCGTTTCCTTATTTGCCAATGCGTGGGGCATCGAACCTTAGAAGAAGCGTAAGGCCCTCCTTCGATCAAGTTGTTTCTTCTGGAGAACCTAGGCTTGATTCTGTGTTTTCCAGCTACATGCTTGATTCACTTTCTGAAAGTGTCAGTCAACAATCTCTTTCCCAAGAACAAATTGTTAAGAGTCAAATTACACAGCGTAAGGAACGCATCTCAATAGCGTTGAAGGCTTTTTCCTTACGAAATCTTGATGACATCAAACAGTTTCTTGAAAGAAATTCATATTTGATTCCGCTTATCGAAGAAATTCCTTCAAAAATTTCGGAATACTTTGAAACAGAAGAGCTTTACTTAGAAATAATCGCTGACCCCGATTTTCCACAATCATCGGAACTCTGGATTTCGGTTCTTACGAACAAATCTGCCTTACACTCCAGACCGATTATGGATCAATTTGATAACGACTGGTGGTTCGAGAACCTGGATCGTGCGCAATGCAAATTAAATATTACGTTAGAATATGTTTGATTGGAACAAATTCCAACTTCTTGCCGAGGAGTTGAGAAACAAAGACGACGAGGCTTCTCAACGAACATCAATTAGCCGATTGTATTATGCTGTCTATTGGAAAGCGCGAAACCACCTTGTCAATAATGGCTATCAATACGATCGAAATAAATCTTCCCATAAGCAAATTTGGGACGAATACATGGCTGACATGGAGAACGAAAATAAAATTATTGGAAAAAAAGGAAAGGAACTTCACAGATATAGAATCCAGGCCGATTACTACGACAGCATAGACAAATTGATCAATGTCGTTGAAGATTCGTTCGCAGTCGCGGAAGATGTTTCGGACCGATTAAGTAAAGCCTGATTGTTCATGCATGCCCCAAACAAATTACTTTAAATACCAGACCGGTTTTGGAAACGAGTTTGTGACCGAGGCGGTCGATGGCGCATTGCCTATTGGCAGAAACTCACCGCAGAAAGCGCCATTGGGGCTATATGCCGAGCAGTTTTCGGGGACGGCTTTTACGGCGCCTAGAGATCATAATAAGCGGACGTGGACATATAGGATAAGGCCGAGCGTTTTGCATAAGCCGTTCCAAACGTATGACGGGGCAAATAGGTTCGTAAGCGCGGCGCCTGATAACGCCCTTACTGACGTGCGGGCTTCTGCATTTGCGGTCACCACGCCGAATCAGCTTCGTTGGGATCCGCTCCCGATCCCAACAGAACCTACAGACTTTGTCGATGGCATTACGACCATCGCGGGCAATGGCGACATCTTTTCGCAATACGGAATGGCGGTGCACATCTATTCCTTTAATAAGGGGATGGGCGACCGCTATTTTTACATTGCCGATGGCGAGATGCTGATCGTGCCTGAGATGGGCGGGCTGACGATTTTTACCGAACTTGGCGTTATCGAAGTTTCGCCGGGCGAGGTTTGCTGTCTGCCGCGCGGACTGAAGTTTAAGGTCGAGGTCGGAGCGCGGACACTCTTGTCCGCATCGCCGCCTGCGGCGAAAAATGAGGTTAAAGGTTCGACCGCTTCATCTGCGAGCGATGCTCGCATGCGGACAGGAGTGTCCGCGCTCCCTCAGGCCCGCGGTTATATCTGTGAAAATTACGGTCAGCAGTTCCGACTACCTGATCTTGGGCCGATCGGGGCGAACGGGTTGGCGAATTCAAGAGATTTTGAAACTCCGGTCGCATGGTATGAAGATAAGGACGGCGAGTTTGAACTCGTCGCAAAATTTGGCGGCAATCTGTGGTCGTGTGAGATAGATCATTCGCCGCTCGATGTTGTTGCGTGGCACGGCAACTACGCTCCCTACAAATATGATCTGCGGCGATTCAACACGATCGGCTCGATCTCGTTCGATCATCCAGATCCGTCGATCTTCACGGTTTTGACTAGCCCAAGCGATCTTCACGGCACGGCAAATTGCGATTTTGTGATATTTCCAGACCGCTGGCTTGTTATGGAAGATACCTTCCGCCCGCCGTGGTATCACCGCAACACGATGAGCGAATATATGGGCCTGATCTACGGCCAGTACGACGCCAAAGAAGAAGGCTTTGTCCCCGGCGGCGGTAGCTTGCACAACCAAATGTCCGCCCACGGCCCCGACCTCGACGCATTCGAAAAAGCATCAACCGCCGAACTCGCACCGCAAAAACTCGAAGGCACAATGGCATTCATGTTCGAATCCCGCTACATCATCCGCCCAACAAGATTCGCGATGGACTGCCCGCAGTTGCAGAAGAATTATCAAGAGGTTTGGAAAGGGTTGAGGAAAACATTTAAGTAAAATTGGGCTTGCCGATTTTGGGGAATCGAAGCAGAATATCATTGATATGATTAAAACGGTTGAGGCGGTAATCGATAAGAAAGGCGACGTAAGGGTGTTGAATAATGTCCGACTTCCGCGCGGACGCCGCGCTTTGGTTACCGTCCTTGAGGAAAAACCGATTGCCGACGTTCCCGAAACTGCTCGCTTGAGCGAAGAGGTTTTAGCGGAAGATTGGCTGCGATCCGAGGAGGACGAGGCTTGGTCACACTTGCAACTGGAACCGTAGTCCTGGTTCGCTTTCCATTCTCCGACCTGTCCGACGCAAAGTTGCGGCCCGCGATTGTGCTTGCCGATGCCGGACGCGGTGACTGGGTTTTGTGTCAAATTACGAGCCAGCGATACACGGATTCGAGAGCCGTCGAAATCGAATGCGACTGCGGGTGTTGAAGGAAGCGGCGCGACGGCGTTTTCAGATCCTGCTTCGATGCTTTCGGTTTCGCTTTCCGTCGTCTCAATTTCTTTATTATTATTCGAAGTTTTCGAGTCTGCCGCCCGCGTGTCAGTAGCCCGCGTGTCCGTAGCCCGCACGTAAGTAAGGGCACCCCAGTTACCCAAAGCGCCGCATCGACCATCGAAACCGCGGCCGAAGTTATCGGCACTCGAAATCGGTTCGTCGCCAAATCGCTGCCGATAATAAACGGTTCCGGCGGCGCGTGTTTGACGACCGGCTCTTGTCTCACCTTGCGCGAAGTTTTGGCATTTGCATTGT
>JBOGOW010000061.1:0-12896 GCA_050748285.1 Pyrinomonadaceae bacterium | reverse complement strand
GCAGCCGCGGTCAATTCCAGCGTGTGTTTGTAAAAGGAGTTGTCCACACCGCCTTCCAGCTCCAGCAGCTCTTTTTCTTCGGCAGAGGTCAGCCCGCCAGCCGCCTGTTTACAAAGGAGGTCCAAGATTTGTTCGTCAATTTTTTCGTTCATACGGACACCTCCTTCTTTAAATTTCCGTCACCGTAACCCAATAATTCCCTCGCCTGAATCAGCCCGCGGCGTGCATGCGTCTTGACCGTTCCCAGCGGCATTCCGGTCGAATCCGCGATCTCCTGATGCGACAGCCCGTGAATGATCGAAAGCTGAAGCACCTGTCGCTGTTCGGGCCGAAGTTCGTTGAGAGCCCGAAACGCCTCGCGTCCTTCTACAAGCATTTCGGCATTTTCAGCATTGCCGTCCGCCGGTTCCGCGATCATTTCGTCGATCGATTCCGCCGAAATGCGGCGCTGCGTAAATCTGATCCTGTCGATCAGCCGCCTTCGGGCGATCATCGCGACAAATGTCGTTTCAGACGCCTGCTCAGGATCGAACTTGCCGGCATTCTTCCAAATATCTACAAAGATCTCCTGCACTGCGTCTTCAGCTTCGTCCTGATTTCGCAGCATTCGACGAGCCAGCGACCAGACAAGCCCGCCGTAATTCTTTAGGCAGTCCTGCACGGCGTTCTGATCACCTTCGGCGATTCGTTGTAAGATAGCTTCAGTCACTTGATCCTTCGATTTAGTTATATTCTAAAGCTAACCCATTCACGTTTCAACCGCAATGACGATCATCCGCCGCAGGTTAAGTGCACAGAAGCGCAGATGTTCATGATTTCGATTTCCAGGGAAGGCGCCATTTGAATAAAAAATGCAAATTCAAAAAGCCGCAAATTTGGGCACGAAGAACACAAGCAGTAGCTCAACGATCTCAAACGAGACAGCAAACTATCGCCGCTCATAACCGAATTCGAAAAAACTGCCGATTTAGTTTCAACCGATTCTATTTTTTAAGGTATTTCGAAATAACGAATACCACCAAAAGTGCGAATGACGTGAAGGCGGAGAGCAGACAAAATTGGCAAAATGCCTCGATCACGAAAGCCTGAAGGTAGAGAAGCCAGCACGTTACGACCGCCATTATCGCAGCCTGAACACCGAATAGCGTCCACGCAAACCGATTCCCAAACGCGGCGAATATTGCGAGAGCAAAGGCGATAAAATACGCGATTGCACCAAAACCCGCGAGCGGAATTCCCGCAATCTCCGCATAAACACTTGTCAGAACGGTTTCACAGCCTGAAATGATGCTGCACGGCACCGGAATGGCCGTCAGGTGGTGAATAGTGAGATAAATCGAATCTGCGATGCCGGCGAGCGCCAGAAACGCGGCGGCTATAGGCAGCCTGCGGATGCCGCCGGTTTCGTAATTCTCGATCTCGGTCATTTTGCGTTTGTTGTATTCGCCGGCGCAATAGGCGCGGAAGATGCCTCCTGGAGTTCAGCGTCGATAATTCGACGAAGACCCGCAGAAGTAACTTCAGAGAACGGCACGATCTTGCCGTTTACGATCACTGTCGGAGTCGAACTGATTTTAAGCCCGTTCCCGCGCACCTTATCCATATCGACACGCTGTTTCGCCTGCGTTCCTGACATATCGGCCTTGAATTTTTCGACATCAAGCCCGATCTTTTGAGCATACTCTGCAAAGTTTCCGCGATGATCGGAGCTAACCGACCAGACATGTTGATTGGTGAATAACTGATCCTGCATCTGCCAAAATCTGGTGGCGCCCTGCAGACCGGCGGCTTCGGCAGCGACGGCGGCATCATACGCCTTGTCGTGCATAGCCAACGGAAAATTTCGGAACACGAACCGGAAATTCTTGTTATTCGCGTACGCTCCCGTAATTTCCTTTAAAACAGGATGTGCGGCGGCACACGAACCGCATTGGAAATCGGCAAACTCTTCGATTGTCACCGTTGCAGTTTGCGGCCCGAGCGCGTTCGGCGGCTGCGCTCCCGGAGGCGCGCCTGCCATATCAAGCGTCGTCCGCTGCGTATTCGCAATGGCACTCGAATTATTTGCCGCTGTTGCCGGTTTGTTTGCGCTCGATTTTGAGGTTTGATAAAACCATACACCGCCGGCCACCATTACGCCCAGAACCAAAACTATGATCGCCGTTGGAACACCGCTGTTGCTTTTTTTTGCTTCTTTCATCTTTTTTGTGTTGTGAAGTTATTTAACTGCGCGAAGCGGTTTGGTTGCACGTGCTCCAAGTTCCGCCGCGGCCGCCTTCGTTCGCAAATATATTCCATCCGCATCTAGTCCGTATTTCGCAAGCAAAAGCTTTGCATCGCCATGCGTTATGATTCGATCCGGCACGCCCATTCGGACGACCTTAACTTTGTCCTGAATGTTATTAGCCTCGAGTAATTCCATTACCGCGGAACCAAATCCGCCGGCGAGATACGCTTCTTCGACCGTTACGATCAGCCGATGCGTTTCCGCAATTTCGAGAATCAAATCGGCATCCAGAGGCTTGACGAAACGCGCGTTTACAACCGTCGCATCTATGCCCTCGCGTTCGAGCTTTGCTGCCGCATCCAGCGAAGGCTGAACCATCGTTCCGTAGGCGATCAAGGCAACATCATCGCCTTCGCGAACGACTTCACCTTTTCCTATATCGAGTGTGCGTGGTTCGGCGCTGATATCTACACCCCGACCGTTTCCGCGCGGATATCGCAATGCGGCAGGGCCATTATATTCGATCGCAGTAAGCAGCATATCGCGCATTTCAGCCTCGTCTTTCGGCGCCATCAGAACGATATTCGGATAGCCTCGGAAATATGCTATGTCGAGCAGGCCGTGATGCGTCGGGCCATCGGCTCCGACAATTCCGGCACGATCCATCGCGAAAGTTACATTCAAATTTTGGAGGCAAACGTCGTGAATTACCTGATCGAAACCGCGCTGCAAAAAGGTTGAATAGATCGCGGCGACGGGCTTCATTCCTTCGCATGCCATTCCTGCGCAAAATGTAACGGCGTGCTGTTCGGCAATGCCGACGTCGAAAGCGCGTTGCGGAAATTTTTCGAGAATTTTATCAACGCCCGTTCCATCGGGCATCGCGGCCGTAAGAGCGACGATCTTTTCATCGCCAGCCATCAACTCACACATCGTGTTGCCAAAAACTTCGGTGTAAGTCGGCGGCGCGACCTTGCTCGATTTGTACGGCAAACCGGTCTCTGGGTCAAAAGGCCCTGTCGCGTGATATGCGTAATAATTCTTTTCGGGATTCGGAAACCCTTTTCCCTTCGTCGTAAGTGCGTGAACGATCACCGGTCCATCGTCAACTTTTTTCGCCGCTTCGAGTGCTCGAACCATGTTTGGCACGTTGTGCCCATCGACATAGCCGATATATTTAAATCCAAGTTCGTTTACCAAAGCACCGGGCAGCACGGCCGCGGCGATCGCGTCTTTGAACGACTTTACCGCACGGCGAAGCGAATTGCCGATGCCGGGCACGCTTTCGAGCGCATCGCCGATCTCTTCTTTCAAATGCTGATAGCTTTGAGCTTCTTTTATGCGATTAAGATAGCCGCTCAACGAACCGACTGCCGGTGCGATCGACATTCCGTTATCGTTAAGAATTACAATAAGGCGCGATTTGAGATGTCCGGCCTGATTGATCGCTTCCATCGCCATTCCACCGGCGAGCGACGAATCGCCTATAAGTGCGCAAACGTGAAAATCTTCGTTCTTTTTATCGCGCGCGACCGCCATCCCGAGAGCCGCCGAAAGCGAGGTCGATGCGTGCCCGGCGCCGAAGGTGTCATATTCCGATTCGGCACGGCGAAGAAATCCGGAAAGCCCGTCGTATTGTTTTATCGTATGAAGCTGTTCGCGGCGGCCGGTCAAAATCTTATGCGCGTAAGCCTGATGCCCGACGTCCCAAACGAGCCGGTCGTTCGGCGTATCGAACACATAGTGCATTGCGACGGCAAGCTCGACTGCGCCCAAACTCGCACCCGTATGGCCGCCGACGCGCGAACATGTATCGATGATGAATTGCCGAGCCTCGTCCGCGACTTCCTGCAAGTCTTCGACCCGAAGCTGCCGCAGACCGGCCGGTGAATTTATTTCTGAAAGAAATCGCATCGCAAACTTCGACTATAAAGATTCGCATTTCGGCGTGCAAATTTGCAAATCGAACGATGCAGTGTCATCTATGGTAAAATATTGAAAATATCGGCTGTTTACGAATCTTTACACGCTTTTTGTCGGAAAACATTCGACCAATTCAGACGAACCCGCGTCTTACTATCGTGAGCAAATGCTCGAGAATAAATCAACGAGGTAAAAGAATGTCATTAAAAAATAAATTGTTTGCAGGAATATTTGCGGTTTCGGCTTTTGCGGTCGCCGGTTCGGCGCAGGAAACAAAAGAACTGAAAAAAGACGGCGATCAGAAGATCGAACGTAGGGGACATCGTGGAGAAGTTTTTGCTAAAGGAACGCACGGCAAGGGTGCCCGCGGTTTCGGTTTTCGCGGAATCGATCTGAGCGACGCGCAAAAAGCCCAGATGAAGGCAATCCACGAAGCCAACAAGCCCGATGCGGCGCTTCGTGAAGAGATGAAGACGCTCAGCGCGGCTAGACGCGCAGGCACGGCAACCGGCCAACAGCTTCTGCGTATGCAGACGATCAGGAATGAAGGAAAGGCGAAACGAGATGCGATTCACGCACAGATCGAAGCGATCTTGACGCCGGAACAGAAAGCACAGATCGAAACGCGAAAGCAAGAAATGAAAACGCGACGAGAAGAAATGCGCCAGCGTTTTCAGGAACGCCGACAGCAGCGTCCGACGGACAAGCCGGTGGATACCAGGATCAACTAATCGATTTTCGCAATGTTGACTTTTGAATTGGCGGCCGAAAAGCCGCCTTTTCATTTTTACTGCATCCGCGGCAGCTTTGTTGTAATCTAACTAAACAAGGAGGCGGTTATTATGCTGCTATCAAAACTTTTTTCGACCATCGTCATAACGCTATTAATCGTTGCCAATTGCGCGATCACTTTTGCAATGAACCCTGAAACGGTTAGCGTTCAGGTCGGCAAATCGAAGATCGAGAGCTCTACAAAGATCAAGGTCGAATTTGTTGAAATGATGGAAGATTCGCGCTGCCCGGCGGACGTAAATTGCATCTGGGCCGGAAATGCAAAGATCAAGATCGTCGTTTCGAAAAACGGCAATGAAAAAACGATCGAGCTGAACTCTGGAATAGCGAATAAGGACAACTGCTTCGCCGGCTACAACTTCAAGCTCGAAAAACTCACGCCCGAACCGCGTTCCGACATCCGCATTGATAAAAATGGCTACGTCGCAACTATCTCAATGACGAAAATTTAATTCCTTGCGAAAGGGTTGGTCAGGAACATCAACGCAATGAGCAAAATAAAATAAGGCACAAGCACCGCGGCACCGGCGTAATCTTTTGCGATGCGTTGTCCAAAGAATAGAGCCGTGAGCGATGCAGAGCCGAGAACGCCTGCATAGAAAATCACTATAAGCGAACCCGTCGCAAGAAAATAAACTATTCCGACGGCGGCTAGAATCCCGGTCAAAACTTCCATCAGCGTGATCGTCGCCAACATCATCGGCACCATTCCCGCTAGAAACGTTTTCGAAAAATGCCCGGTCAGCCATTCGAGATTTCCCTTCCAATCGAAAACCTTGTCAAGGCCGGATTGAATAAAAAGTATCGCCACGAAAAGTGCGGCGAACAGAGCGGGAAGGTTCTGAACTAATTCGGAAATCTGCATCGCTTAAGAATATACTGTGAATGAATCCTACAAATTTACAAGGATCAGAGCGACGACCCATGCCGCTAAGTTGACCCCAACAAATGCCAATATTCCGACAAATCCTTTTGCTCCACGTGTCTTGAACAAATAGTACGGCAGGATGAACATCCATCCGGCATAAAGATACATTCCCATATCAAGCGGCCATCTATCTCCGGCAGCATTACAGTCTTCGGAGAACCACCAGGCGACGACCCAAAGAAAAGCGATCGGATAAAGAATATCGAAAACCGCCGGCAGCGGCATATCCCAAACGCTATACAATAGCAACACCAACTGCCCGCAAAACGTATATGCAAACAATGCTATCGTAGATTTGCGCATTTACAGAAGTACGTTGAACCCTTCCTGGCGGAAATGATCGTCATGAGTCAGAACGTCCGCAATGCCGTAATTTCTGCAAACGTTCATCGAGATGCAATCCGTCAGGCTGTAGCCCTTATCAAGTCGGTTCTTATAAAGTTCGAAGCCGTCCAGAAAATTGTTATGACCTGAATCGATTATCTCGACATTTTGATCGAGCAAGATCTTTTCGATCTCGCGGCAAACAATGCCTCGAAAATGTGTGCCGCTTTCGGCAAAATAATTCAGTGTTTCGATCAAGACCTCGTCGGTAGTCAAAAGCGAATGGCCGGCGATCTCACTACTGACTTGCATCGCCCTTTTTCGCCACTGATCCCTCAGATTAATAAGTGCGATCCAGTAAACCGAATCGGCGTAGATCTTTCGCATTAATACTTTTTCGGCGCTCCGTAAAGATAATGGTCATGGTTGACGGAACCGTCGGATGGCAGCGTTTCCCATTCCTCAAGCGGAATCTCGCTGCTGATTTCCGTGATCACTTCCCAAATCGGTCGTGAATCGGCTTTTGCCGGTTTCGAAAGCTTACGTTCGACGAGTTTTAGGACTTCTTCCTGCTGCTGCGTGTCGAGGGCTTTTACGCGCTCATAAATTTTTTCCGCAAGATCAAGTTGCATAATTTCACCTCAACGTTTCTTATTATGCATTAAATCCTCGATTTCTTCCGGGTTTTTTGGTACTTTTTCGGTCAGGTTGCGGTTGCCGTCTGCGGTAACCAACACGTCGTCCTCGATGCGGACGCCGATGCCGCGATATTTTGCCGGAGCGGTTTTGTCGTCCGGCGGAATATAAAGTCCGGGTTCGACGGTCAACACCATTCCGGGTGCAAAAGGCTTTGAGTTTTTCGCCGTTTGATCAGTAAAATATCGCCCGGCGTCATGCACATCCAAACCTAGATAGTGACCGACACCGTGCATGTAGTATTTCAAATACTCTTTTTTCTTTATCAGGTCTTTCGTTTTGCCTTTAAGAAGACCGAGTTGAACCATTCCCTCGGTCAGCAATTCTATCGAAAATTCCTGCCGTTTTTTCACCGTATTGCCGGTTTTTGTATATTCGATGCACTGCTCCTGCACGTCCAGGACGACGTCGTAAATCTCGCGCTGAGCCTTGGTGTATTTGCCGTTCACGGGAAAGGTGCGTGTGATGTCGGAAGCATAACCCCCGAATTCAGCACCGGCGTCGATCAGGATAAGATCGCCGTCTTTGAGCGGCATATTGTTTTCGACATAATGCAGAATCGTCGCATTATCGCCGCCGCCTATGATCGAATTGTAAGCGACGCCGCTAGCGCCTTTATTCCGCATATATGCTTCCATTAGCGATTCGACCTGATTCTCATTCATTCCCGGCTTTACCTTTTTCATCGCAAGGATATGAGCCTCGGCGGCGATGGTCGCGGCGGTCTGCATATGCGCAACCTCGTCCACCGACTTATGCAGTCGCATTTCGCCCAAAATGATCGTCGGGTCGATGATCGTATGCGGCGGATAAGCGGTTTTCAATCGGCGTACGCGCTGGCCGGAAAGGTATTGAAGGATATTTTGATCGAGATCGCTATCGACTGCGAATCGGTAATAAAGCGTTCCATGTCCGTTGAGCAGCTTTGGCAGATCGGCGACGAATTTTTCTATCGAAATTGCCTTATTTGCCTTAAAATTCTTGACCGCGCCTTCAACGCCCTGGCGACGACCGAACCACGTTTCCATTGCTGCATCGCGCGGCCGCACATAGAGCGTGTATTGCGATGTTTTGTTTTGCGGGTCGATCACCGCGATAGCATCCGGCTCGGGAAATCCGGTTAGATACCAAAAATCAGAATCCTGTCGAAACTTGAACTCGGTATCGTAGCTTCGCGTCTGTTCATGTGCCGCCGGAATTATGGCGATGGAACCTTCTTCCATCTGTTCGATAAATCGTTTAAGTTGAACTCGCATATTAGTTGAGTTTATCGCAAAGCAACAAAAAAGTCAGAACCACCAGCATGGGCAGGTCCCGAAATATCAAATTTCCACGGCTGGCATGGCTGTTCAAAAAAATTCAAACAAGATGCACAGAATAGACAGGATCACGGTTGAAGAATTATCCTGAACATCCTGTATATCTTGTTTAAATCTTGATGGATCTACGCGTCACCGAAATATTTCTTTCCATTCAGGGCGAGTCGTCGCACGTCGGGCGGCCGTGTTCGTTTGTGCGGCTAACGGGCTGCCCGATGCGGTGCGTCTGGTGCGACAGCGAATATACATTCACCGGCGGCGAGCAGATTTCATTCGATGCGATCTTTGCAAAGTTCGAAGAATTCGGCTGCAATCTCGTCGAAGTAACCGGCGGCGAACCGCTTGCACAAAAGAATGTTTTTCCGTTCATCACCGAACTCTGCAATCGCGGTTATGAAGTTTTAATTGAAACAGGCAACTTCGTTTCGACCAAAGCGGTTGACCCGCGTGCAAAAATAATTCTGGACATAAAATGCCCCGCATCAGGCGAAGCAGAGCGAAACTACTGGCCGAATCTAATGAGCCTTCGACCGGAGTCGGACGAAGTAAAATTCGTCGTTGCCGATATGATCGACTGGGAGTTTGCGATGGAGACGATCGGGAAATATGATCTCTTAAACCGAGCGAGAGAGATTTTGATCTCTCCAGTTCACGGAATCGAGAATCTTACGGAGCTGGCCGAGGCCGTTGCTGCAAGCGGGATGAAAGTTCGCCTGAATTTGCAGTTACACAAATATATTTGGGGAGCGGAGGCTCGTGGTGTTTAAGAGACTGCCCGCGAATAACGCTAATAGACGCGAATAAGAACAATTTCAATTTAGTGAATATTCGCGAACATTCGCATTATTCGCGGGCAAAACAACGATGGCTTCAAAGGCGATAATTTTAGTATCCGGTGGTATGGATTCGTGCGTGGCCGCGGCCTTGGCCATGATCGAAAATGACAACCTCGCCTTTTTGCACCTTTCATACGGTCAGCGAACCGAATCTCGTGAGCGAAAAGCTTTCAATGACATCGCCGATCATTACCGCGTTGAAAAGCGGCTTGATATTTCGATAGAACATCTTGCAAAGATCGGCGGCTCGTCACTGACCGATGAACAAATCGAAGTAACCGAAGCCGATCTTGAATCGAAAGAAATCCCGACGAGCTATGTTCCGTTTCGTAATGCGAATATGCTTGCGATAGCGGTGAGTTGGGCAGAGGTTGTCGGTGCAAATGCGATTTACATCGGTGCGGTCGCCGAAGATCCGAGCGGCTATCCCGATTGCCGGCCGGAGTTTTTCAAAGCGTTCCAACAAACGATAAACACCGGCACAAAACCTGAAACGCATATCGAAATCCGCACGCCGATCATTCACCTCTCAAAAGCCGAAATAGTAAAAAAAGGAATCGAGCTGAACGCACCGCTGCATATCACATGGTCATGCTATCGCAGCGAAACCCTCGCCTGCGGTACGTGCGATTCGTGCGCGTTGAGATTGCGAGGGTTTAAACAGGTAGGAATTGAAGACCCGATCGAATATGTTTGAAGTCAAATCGTTCTTGTGCGGCCAAATATTATCAGTAGAACGCCCGCGATCACCGCAAGGATGCCGGCAATCGATGAAATGAGCGCGAACCGAATGCCGTCTCCAACTGGTCCGATACCTTGTGTTTCTGCAGTTTCCATAGCTGAAAAGGACAAATAAACTCCCAAGATGGTAGCGGCCATTCCCAAAACAGGCCCTGTTACAACGAATATAATTCCTACGATCTGCATTCGCGTCAGCTTGCTCATGTCCTTATATTATTGGAAGTCCGACGAGAATCCAATTGATTATTTATTAGCATCATGATGCTTTTAGTTAGGCATCATTGCATCATTATGCTAATATAGTCTTATGAGAACGACCATAACGCTTGATGACGACGTAGTGATCACTGTCAAAGAAGAAATGAAAAAGGGCGACGGAAAGACGTTCAAAGAGGCCGTGAATGAACTGATCAGAATAGGTCGATATCACAAAGCTGAAATTGAAAAGACACCGAGGAAGCTCTTTAAGGTCAAGGCTAAGAACCTTGGCGTTTACCCGCATTTAAATTACGACAAGACGAGTGAGCTACTGTCAATTCTGGATGAAGAGGAGCTCAAAATGAAAAACGGCCGATCCTGATCCAGCCCCCGCAAAAGATATGATCTTTCCCGATATCAATCTGCTTTTGTACGCCTACAACACTATGTTCGAGCGGCATGGCGAGTGCTCCGCGTGGCTGGAATCGCTGATCAACGGTAAATCCACGGTTTGTTTCTCTTGGCACACGATCATGGGTTTTATAAGGATGTCCACAACGCCAAGCATATTTCCGAAACCATACACCTCAACCGAGTCGTTGGAGATCGCCTCAAGTTTTTTGGATGCGAAGAATTCGATGATACTTTTGCCGGGCGAAGAGCATTTCAGAGTTTTTAGTCGATTAGTTAAGGAATCCGGCTTTACAGGGCCGAGACTTATGGATGCCCACATTGCCGCCCTTGCTATTGAGCATGGTGCAACCGTTGCCTCGGCAGATCGGGATTTTCGAGCATTTGACGGATTAAAACTGATCAATCCGCTTGCTGAGAGTTAGTCGCGGAAAAGAACCTGCCGAAGTTGCCAATCATGATTACAATTTTGAAAAATGGCTGCGCTTAGCGCGACCGAGGCAATCTGTGTAGAGAACTTTTTCAAATTTTCCATGTCCTAAAAAGAAGCTGCACTCTTTCCATTAGAAAACAATCTGACATTTTCGCAATTTGCAACGATTCCGTGTATTCGATTTCGCATTTTGGGGCGACGGATCATTTGGCATTCGATTGAAATGGTGATATGTTTCGCCAAAACAGATAAAAAAAGACAATAAAATCGTGATTCTATTTGCCGTGAAATTCTATGGCGCGATTTTTGCTGTAAATGTCGGCGGGAACCGAACTTTCAGATAGTTTGAAAATCAGATATTGAATCGGAGCGGCAGTTGTGGCGGCCAAGCTGTTGAGCAAAAAGCGCGACCGCTTTTGAAAAATCGACTTTCCACAAAAAATCCGGGTCTGACATTGATCGGGCCAAACCTGATGTTGTCTTGCATTCTGCAGTTTCGAACGCAACGTCCCCCAACATCGCGTCGAAAAAAAATACTTTTTAGGAGACGAAGCGATGAAAAAATATACAAATTTACTAATGATAGCAGCCATCTCACTCTTGTTTTTCGCGGCCGCGAATGCACAGACTCCAAATCTGATAACCGGTAATTCCGCCGGAAAAGTGAAGATCGGTATGACCGTTGCACAAGTGCGCAAAGCGGTCGCGCCGATGCGACTTAGCCGCACGAGCGACGGCGAAGGAGTTGCTCTAATTGCCTTAAAGAATGGCAAGAACATGGTGATGACGCTCTACGCCGGGGAAGAAAACCGTGAAGCAAAGATCAATGAAAAAGCGAAAGTAGAGCAGATTTGGGTGTGGAGCAAGAGCTACAAAACCGCGAACGGCGTTCGTGCGGGAATGCTGGTATCACAGGCTGAAAAGATCCTCGGACCGCTCAAGGAGATCGTCCGAAGCGAGATCGAATCCAGGGAGTTTGCCGAATTTACTGATCAGCCTGCCGGCATCGACCTACGCCTGAATAGCGGCGACGGCGATTTTCCCGTGGGTTCCAACAGGACGACGAAGTACGCGCCTGCTGCTCGGATCTTTTCGATCAATGTCCTCGGCTCGCGCGTAAAAAAGGATGATGGGATAACCTTCTCCAGCGTGGTTACGGATATTACCAAAAACTGCAAATCGTTCGGCGGCGATGATGGCGGACACGTATCGACATTGTGCCCCGGCCCAGCCGGATTCCAGATCCATTACTTCGACTCGGCTTCAAGCTATCAGATGAATGTTGCTGATGCGAGCCGGGATTGGGAAGTGCCGTTGACCGGTTTTGCTCTCGATATGATCAAGAACTTGAAGTCCGTTGAATGGAGATTGGCGGATGGCATCCCGTTCGCGGTCATTTTCCGGCATCCAACAAATGGCGACGTGATCGCCAAGGGGTTAAAGAGCTTCGAAAAGTTGAGCGTGAAAGCGGAAGGAAAGCCGGCCTTATCAATTGCTCGGGCGATGATCGACGAACAGTACAAGGACGCGATCATTCCCGCCACGCCGATCTACTTTTCAGGTAAAAACACACAGGTGACCGTAAAGGGTCAACTTCCCAACTATGACGACAAGCTGAAATACCGCGTCAAGGGTAAGGCCGGGGACAGGTTGAAGGTATCTATCAGCGCCGTCAAATGGAAAGGCGAAGAAGCGCCGGTAATGGTCGGGATCGTTACGATGCCTGACGGCGAATCGGACGGAGCGCCCGGCGGCACGATCTACGACGACGTGCTCACGCAGGACGGTGACTACGAGATCGTAGTTTACCAGAACGGAGCGAAGTCCCAGACCCCAAACGTCGAAATTGAAATCACGTTCACCATCGTGATGAAGGCAGACAAAACTGCTCAATCTTCGGACGAGATCGTGTCTGGTCACCTTCCGTCCGGCGTGAAACTGTTGCATCAGGTCGTGAAAGGCGATATCGGCGGATCGGCGAACAGCATCGTCGCTCTTTACGCGAAAGAAGGGCCGGCGATGTCTTATTCCGGAATGGTGTTGATGCCCGACGGCACAGGCTACAAGA
>JBOGOW010000060.1:0-12913 GCA_050748285.1 Pyrinomonadaceae bacterium | reverse complement strand
GCGCCGGGAAGACGCTGTTCACAAAAGGCATGCTTGCGGGTCTTGGATTCGATCCGGATGAAGTTACGAGCCCAAGTTTTACTCTTGTTAATTTATACAAAACTGCCGCGGTTGATGTTTACCACATCGACCTTTGGCGGATCGATGAAGGCGGCGACGCTGCCTTTGCGGTCGGGCTTGACGAGATATTGGAGCAGCCGAATTCGATCGCAATCATCGAATGGGCCGAGCGGCTTGGCGATCATCGGATCGATTCCAGGGTTACTTCGATATGTATCGAGGGCGATGGCGACGACCCGCGGAGCATATCGATTCGCCAATCATTGGCCTAAGAGAACGATTCTTTGCCGCGTTTTGTCCTACAGCTAAAGCGGGGGGAAACCGGCTGAAAGCTCTAAGCTGGCAGCTCTTAGCTCTCTTTTAACAAGCCATTGGATAGGCTCTTTTCTATTGCGTAATCCAGGACAAAATATCTTGACAAACTGTGCAATCTATGCAACATTGTATCTCCGGGTGAAATGTACCCGTTTTGGTCTTTGTTAAATTTGCGTTCGGTTTTGGCGAAATTTCATATCGTCCCATTTAAGAGTGTCGTGAAATGCAAAGTGGGACGGTTTAGGGTGCTTAACCCGTGTAATTGGAATGAGATAACCGTCCCTTTTCTGGACATTTTCGAGTCATTCGTGGGACGACCGGGAATGCCAATGCCGTCGCGTATGCAAAGGACGTAACAGCCAAGTTGAAGCCGTTCCCCGCATAGGATACTTGTGTGAAAATGCCATGCTAAACTATTGATTCTATTGGGAGTTAGATTTTTATTCGCGTACTCTATAAGGTAAAGGCGATTTAAATGCCGACAAGATTCAGTTCTTTACTTCTCATTGTTTTTGGATTCCTGCCTTTGATGTGCGTCGGGTGTTCGAATGCCGATCCGGCGGTTTCAAATGTTGCGATGAAAGCGTTCGATGCTCGGGCTGAACGAATCGGACGGCTAAAGGATGCTATAGTTCCATTTTACAGGCCGATGACAGTAGAGAACGGCGATTGGCTTGATACGCAGAAAGAGCCGGGCGAGACCTTTGAAGAGTACATTGCGTCGAACCCGACGCTACCGACTGCCGAGCGGCGAACGATCTACATCCAGCCGATTGGGACTTTCACCGCGAAGCAGCGTGAGGCCATCAGGCTAACCGCCGAGTATATGAGGGCGTTTTACAATTTGCCGGTGAAACTCAATGCGGACAGACAGCTTGGAAATGTGCCGAACGATAAAAAACGTGAGAGCGGTTACCCGAAGCGAACGCAGATCCGTACGCAGTATTTTCTCGACGACGTTTTGCCGAAATTGCTCAAAGATGACACCGCGGCGCTTATCGCTTTTACTAATTACGATCTTTATCCAGGCGACACATGGGCATTTGTTTTCGGACAGGCGACGCTGCAAAATCGCGTCGGCGTTTGGTCGCTGCATCGATTATCGGAACTATCCCGAAATTATCCGAATGCTCTTCTTGACCGAACTTTGAAGATAGCAATGCATGAGACCGGACACATGTTTTCGATGCGGCATTGCACGAAGTATGAATGTCTTATGTCGGGTACCAATCATTTGGCTGAGACCGACCGGCGGCCGATCGACGCTTGCCCCGAATGTATGGCGAAAGTTGCGTGGGCGATGAATTACGATCCCGAACTGCGGTATGAGAATCTTGCGGCATTTTGGCGAAAAAATGGGCGTAAAGACTTTGAAAAGCAAATGCTTGAAATGGCGGCGGCCATTGAAAAGTTAGATTCGAACTAAATCCTCCGAACATTTTGGTAGTGGGTCAATCTAAGATTTGTTAGTGTAATTTCGTGGATTCCCTTATTTCTTTGGAAAAGAACTGTCCACGAAATTACACAAAAATACACAAAAGAAATCGAATGTTGGAAGCTGGGTCAAGATCACAAAATCAAAATGACCCGATACGTACCTTTGTCGGCAACTCGCGGCATTTTCTTCAAAAGATTTAACATCGTCCCTCGGCTCGGATGGGTTATACTTTGTAAAACCGATATGACCCATAGCGAACGAACGCCCGTCAGAAAGAATACGGAAGCGGCTGTCGAAACGTCCCCGACCGCTGAATTTACAGGCCCGCGATATTTTAATCGCGAATTGAGCTGGCTTGAATTCAACCGCCGCGTGCTTGATAAAGCGATGGATGAATCGGTGCCGCTGCTCGAACGCCTGAAATTTCTGGCGATCTTTTCAACAAATCTCGATGAATTTTTTATGATCCGCGTTTCCGGCCTGAAAGAGCAGGTCGAAGAAGGCGTTCGCGAGCTTTCGCCCGATGGACTGACGCCGGCGGAGCAGATGGCCGAGATCGAAAAGCGTCTTCGCCCGATGTTGAAAAGGCAGTCAAGCTATTTGTCCGAAACCGTTATCCCCAAACTTTCGGCGGCAGGCATTACCGTCGAGCCGTATGATTCGCTGAACGCAAAAGATAAAAAAAGGCTGGATAAATATTTTCGCGAAAATTTGTTTCCGATTTTGACGCCGCAATCGGTTGATTCGAGCCATCCGTTTCCGTATATTTCTAACCTCAGCCTAAACATCGGCTTGATGATCGAACCGAATCGCCATTACACGCAGAAGAATTTGAAACACCTCTTTCGACAGAAGCGGTTCGCGCGGATAAAGCTGCCGCCTTCAGTTCCGCGGCTTATTCCGATCTCGGAAAAACACGGGCGCTTTACGCTGATCGAAGAGGTCGTTGCGGCAAACGCAAAGACGCTTTTTCCGAATATGCGTACCGGCCCCGGTTTTCTGTTTCGCGTAACGCGTGATGCGGATATCGAAATTCGCGAGGAAGAGGCAGGCGACCTTTTGCGAACGCTCGAAAGCGAGCTTCAGCGACGCCGATTTCGTTTCGCGGTGCGGCTTGAAGTTTCGGTAAATATGCCGAACAAGATGCTCAAAATGCTTGCAACCGGCATCGGTGTTACAGAGCGGGATATTTATCAGGTCAACGGTTTTATGAATATCCCAGATCTGGTTCAGCTTTGCCAGTTGGATCGTCCCGAGCTTTCTTATAAACCGATACCGATCGTTCACCCCACGGCACTTGCGGGTAAAAAGAGCATTTTTGATGCGCTGAAGAAACAGGATGTGCTTGTGCACCATCCTTACATTTCGTTTTCGGCTGTAACGGATCTGATAGCCGAAGCTGCGAACGACCGCGATGTTCAGGCGATCAAAATATGCCTTTATCGAACCGGAAAGGATTCGCCGGTCGTGCGTTCGCTTATCAAGGCCAGTCAAAAAGGAAAACAGGTAACGGCGCTTGTCGAGCTAAAGGCGCGATTTGATGAAGAGAAAAATATCGAATGGGCCAAGCGGCTTGAGAACGAAGGCGTTCACGTGGTTTATGGTATCAATTCACTAAAAACGCATTCAAAGGTGCTGCTTATCGTCCGGCGTGAAAAGGACAAACTTGCCAGATATGTACATATCGCGACTGGAAATTATAATCCGTTGACTGCCCGACATTATACCGATATCGGCCTGCTTACGGCGGACGATGCGATCAGTTCCGATGCGACGAGCCTTTTTAATTTCCTAACCGGCTATTCACAGCAGGACGATTACACGCGTATGGTCGTCGCTCCGCTTAGCTTACGTGAAAAACTGCTGAAGCTTATCGGCCGCGAGATCGCAAACAAGAAAAAAGGCAAAGACGCGCGGATAATAATCAAGACCAACAGCATCACGGATATTCAACTGATCGACAAATTATATGAAGCCGGTGCGGCCGGTGTTCAGGTCGATCTGATAGTTCGCGGCATATGCTCGCTTCGGCCCGGCATCAAGGGCTTTTCTGAAAATATAAAGGTTCGTTCGATCATCGGTCGTTATTTGGAGCACAGCCGCGTATATTTTTTTGCGAATGGCGATGCGGATGCGAATAGCGAACTTTTCATCAGCAGTGCCGATTGGATGCAGCGAAATCTTGACCGTCGGGTCGAGGTCGCTTTGCCGATCGCCGATCCTGAGATCAAGCATTATTTGCGGCACAGCTTGTTGGAGCTTTATCTGAAAGATAATGTGAACGCTTCGATTTTGAAGCCGGACGGAACATATCGAAAGGCCTCGGCTGGAAACGCAAGGCCGGTTGATTCACAGATGGATTTTGTCGGGAAACAGATCGGCGACTAGGCATTTGCCGATCGTTCGAATTTTGCCTCGGCGACTTCGCCGTTCATTTTTCCGTATTTGATCGTCAGTCGCGGATAACCACGCGGTTCGCGTTCAATCTCTTTCAAGCCAAGATTTTTCTCTGCCTTGTCGATAGCCTCGATCGTCCCTTCGATCTCCATAAAAAGGCCGAATGGAAGTTCGTCGAGCACGACTTCGGCGTCGTCAAGCTGCCAATATTTTCGACGCTTTTCGTAAACAGCAGTCAGCTTATAGCCAAGGCGTTCAATGATTTGTTCCGTTGCGTCCACATCCGAAACCGTCGTTTCGAACTCGATCTTTTGCTTTGCACCGGATTCGTTTTTGATCTTTTCCTTGTATGTAAGAACGGTAAAATCGCCGACCTTTCTAAGCCGCAGCGTCGCACCGCGTTCGTCCATTTCGCCGCCGCGATGCTGGTAGTTGACCTCAAAAACTTCTTTGACGAATTCGGCACCAAGCTCGTTGAGCCGGGCAGTTATCTCCTCAAGTCTTTTCTCTCCAAGTCGGTATTTTCTTTCGGTTTCAATGTTCATCGGGGGTGTTTTCGCTGTTCACTTCGTTGAGTTTAGGCAATAAACATCGTGGGGGCAAATATGAACCGGTATTAACTTGCTCTTGACGAATGCGCCCGTTTGTCCGATACTTGATAAAAAGGTCAGGATTAAAACTTGACCGCAATTTATTTAAAGGGAGATTATATAGAAATGCCATATTCGGAAATGATGATCCATGGAATGCGGGCTGAGCTTGCCCAGCTTGGGATAGAAGAAACAAAAACAAGCGAGGCTGTTAATGAAGCCGTAAAAAACACAGACGGTACCTTAATGGTCGTGGTAAATTCAGTGTGCGGGTGCGCGGCGGGCGGCGTTCGCCCGGGAATCGCTATGGCGCTTCAAAATTCCGAAGCGAAGCCGCAGCATTCGATCACCGTATTTGCCGGTGCCGATATCGACGCGACCGACACTGCCCGCGAATTGTTTACGGGTTATATGCCGTCTTCACCGTCAATCGGATTTTTGAAAAACGGCAAGCTTGTGAAAATGTTCGAGCGCCGCGACCTCGAAGGGCGACATCCGGCGATGATCGCAGAAACATTAGTGGAAGCGTTCAATGAGCACTGTGGCACTGCCGAAGCGGTTACTGCGTAAGCATGGTTTTTTTAGAACGCGGATTTAGCGAATTAGGCGGATTTTACGGATAAGATTCAAAAAAATCCGGTTTTTTCTGCCTGATCCCCATAATCCGGGTTCAAATTTATCTACTTTTCATATTCTTCTTTTGATTCAACCGGTCGTCGACATTTTTCCGACGCTATTGAAGTCGTCCATTTCAGGGGCATTTCCGATTTTTTCCGACCGCCCTTTTTATTTGAACAATATCGGAAAAAAATTCATTGATTTTCGTACCGTTGAATGGCTAAAATATATTTCAGGCGTTAAATGGCCGTTCCTCAAATCCCATGTCAATCGATCAACGAAAACACATCAGATTCTCACTGAATATTCCCGCAACAATGGTCAACAAGCACGGCGAACGGCTTGAAACGCTGCTTCAGCAAATAAGCGTCGGCGGCTGTTTTACTGACTGGGAAGACACTATTTTTGTAGGCGACGAGCTACGTCTTGAAATTGAGCTGCCGAACAAAAATCGGCTTCCGCTTGCGTGCAAAGCGGTCTATCGCTTTGAAGACACCGGCATCGGCATTACCTTTACCGATATTTCACAGTTCGAGCAGGAACTCGTTTCGAGCATTATTTCCGACCGACTCGTGCTTGAGGGGTTGCCGGGTGAGATCGATCCGTTTGCCCTGCCGGCGAGCCCCAAACCCGATCCGACAGTGGTAATCTCCGATCCACGGCAACAGCATGAGGCAACGCTTGAGCAGATTATGTCCGGCCAAGAGGTTGACGCGATCAGATAGATGTTTTCGCAAATTCTGCGAATGACAGTGTTCGAAGATCGACCATCTGAATGAAAAACTTGCCGCGTAATTCAGAATATATTTTCGATCGCGTCGTCAAGCGTTCGAACAGCGATCACGCGGACGCCCAACAGTTTTTCCAATCCTTTTTTGTTCGATTCAGGAATGATGAGCCGCTTAAAGCCAAGAGCTTGTGCTTCGCGGGTACGCGCCTGCGCTTGGAGGACGCCGCGAATCTCACCTGTGAGTCCGACCTCGCCAAACAGCGCAGTTTCCGGATCGATTGGCAGATTTCGAAAGCTCGATGCGATCGCGGCAATCACGCCGAGATCGGCTGCCGGTTCGGTGACCTCGATTCCGCCGGCGACGTTGATGTAAACGTCATCGGCAGCAAGCTGAAACCCTAGCCGTTTTTCCATAACGGCGATCAGTAGCGATGTTCGATTATGATCGAACCCTTGCGCCATTCGCCGGCCCGAGCCGAATTTCGAGCTTCCGACAAGCGCCTGAATTTCGACAAGCATCGGTCGCGTGCCTTCCATGCAGACCGCCACGACCGAGCCGCTCGCACCTTCCGGCCTCTCTTGCAAAAATAGCTCCGATGGATTGCCAATAGGGACAAGTCCGGTGTTAGTCATTTCAAAAACGCCGATCTCGTTTGCCGCACCGAATCGATTTTTTGTTGCGCGAATTATCCGGTGATTGTGATGCCGATCGCCTTCGAAATAAAGCACCGTGTCAACGATATGTTCGAGCGTGCGCGGGCCGGCGATCGAGCCTTCTTTCGTAACGTGGCCGGTCAGAAAAACCGGCGTCGCCGTCTGTTTCGCAAACATCATAAACTGCGCGGCGACCTCGCGCACCTGCGAAACGCTTCCGGGTGCCGAATCGATCCTTTCGCTAAAGATGGTCTGAATCGAATCGACGATGACAAGTTCGGGCCGGAGGCTTTCGATCTCGGCAAAGACAGTTTCGATATTGGTTTCCGGCAATAGAAACAGATTTTTGGCGTTGATGCCGAGCCGTTCACCACGCATTTTTATCTGCCGTTCTGATTCTTCGCCGGAAACGTAAAGTAATTTTGAACCGTTCGATACCAGTTTGTCCGCCATTTGCAAAACGATCGTCGATTTCCCGATGCCCGGTTCTCCGCCGATAAGCACAAGCGAACCCGCAACTATGCCGCCGCCGAGCACGCGGTCGAGTTCGTCGATATGCGTTGAGATACGGTCGTCATCCTGTGCCTCGATCTCATGAAATGCGATCGGTTTTGTGCCGCCGCGAAATGCCTTTCCAACTGCCGCCGCTCGTGCCGCAGGTCGAAATCTTTCCTCGACCAGCGTGTTCCATTCGTGGCAATCAGGGCACTGGCCGAGCCATTTGCGCGACTGGCTACCGCAGCTTTGGCACACAAAAATATTCGCGGGATTTTTTGCCATAAACGGGATATTAGGATACTACAACATCGGAAATCTAACACATTCATCCTTTCAACGGCTATTGATGAATCGCCGCCTTTGATGATCGCGTTTGTCGGTTTGCCGGTGTGCTTCGTACTCGCTAGCGTTTGACCCATGACGACGAAAGGGCGGTGTGGTGCCGCCTTTCTGTTTACCGCTTACAGCCAACCGCTTACGGATTCACTGTTACGTGAAACCGATTGCAAGCAAACGTTTTTCTATGAGCTTTTTGAGCCTGACTTAAGGCCGAAGTTTTTCTGCTGAATATAAAAGCAAGCCCGCATAACAATTAAACATGGATTACGCATTGGAATATTGCACTTACTGGTAAACATTGGAACCGAAATTTTTCGTTGGAAAACCAGCTAAAGGCTCTAGACTGGCGGCTCTCAGCTCTCTTTTAACTAACGATTTGATAAAGACTGCCGCCAAAATGTTATCTCTTGCGTAATCTGCGTTAAAGCGGCAAACTTTTCACTTTAGCCGCCAGACTTTGGACTTTTGTAAGCTGATTTTTCTTTTTAATAGCCCAACATAACACTTTAGTAGCCCAACATAAGTCTTTAGTAGCCCAACTTAACACTTTAGCAGCCCAACTTAACACTTTAGCAGCCCAACTTAACACTTTAGTAGCCCAACTTAACACTTTAGTAGCCCAACTTAACACTTAAAACGACTGGAACGCAGGCATCCCTGCCTGCTTCGAGTGCAGATTGCGGACAGGAATGTCCGCGTTCCAATGCACAAGCCCGCACGTAAGTAAGGGCGGAACAATCAAGATCGGGCAACGGATTCTTAGCCGCGAAGAAAAAGACGAAGCATTTCCGCTCGGCGACAGGGCGAAGCCCGAACAGCGCAGAGCATTTCCGCACAACGACAGAAGGCGGGAAACCCGGCCTTCAATGCCGCTCACTTCTTTGACTTTTTTTGTTTCTTTGCGGGTTGGCGTGCTCGGACTAAGTCTTTGAGTTCGGTCATGAATGCGGTGACGTCTTCGAATTCGAGATATACGGATGCAAAGCGAACGTATGCGACTTTGTCGAGCGCCTTCAGACGCCGCATTATCATTTTTCCTACGTCGCTCGTTGGGAGTTCGCGGTCGAGGGAATCCTGGACATTCTTTTCGATCTCGTTCGCGATCTCTTCTAGTTTTGGCGTCGGGATCGGCCTTTTTTCAGCGGCCCGCAAAAGGCCGGACATTACCTTGCCGCGTTCGAACGTCTCGCGCGTCCCGTCTTTTTTGACCACCATGAACGGGATCTCGTCGATACGTTCGTAAGACGTAAACCGGCGCCCACAGCCCAAACATTCGCGGCGGCGGCGGATAGAATCGCCGTCTTTCGCTTCACGCGAATCGACTACCTTGTCTTCAATGTGATCGCAATATGGGCAGCGCATAAGAACGTAAAACGGAAAATGGACAACGGAAAATAAAGGAAAGATGAAAATGACTGTTTGATTATTCGTCGCCTTCGTGCCGACGACCCGCAGATTTATTCTGCATTTTTAATTTTCTATTTTCCATTTTCAACTGTCCATTGTTCGGCGCATCGGATTCTATTTCCTCGACCGCGTGTTCGCCGGAAAGCAGGCTTCGAAAACGTGCGACGCTGATATCACCGTGAGCAAAATAATATATACCGAATATCAAGGCCGGTGCAAAGTATATCAAATGCATGGCGATCGCAATGGCTGCTGCATCCTCAATTCGCATATCTGGGCGAAGAAACAAAAGGCTCGCGGCGGTCGCGGTATGAAATGCTCCGGCGGCACCGCCCGGCGTTGGGATGATCGAACTCACGACAGCAAATCCCATTATGAAAATCGAATCGATGAACGTAAAAGGAATATCGAACGCCAATATTACGAGCCAGGTCGGAACGGCTATCGCCAGCCAAAGGGTAATCGACCAAAATGAAACGAGAAGCGTTTCCCGCCAGTCCTTCAAAATTCGCAATGCCGAAGAAAGATGCTCCAATAGATTTAGAAATATTTTCCGAAGGCGAGGCGGAATAAAACTGCGATCGGTAACTCTTGCTGTCCAGGCGATCACGCGGTCGGACATCCGCTGATAAATGATGAGAACGGCAAATCCCAACACGACGGCGGCCAACAAACCGATACCGACCGTTTCGATATATTCGAATTCGCTTTCGCGCCCCTTCGGTGCCGTGAACCAAAGCAGGTTGATCGAAAAAAAGCACGCGAGCGCGGCAAGATCGAAAATGCGTTCGAGGCCGAGCGTTACCAATGCGGCAGATGGTCGAACACGCGGATCGCGCATCGGCAGCCACATAGGCCGTACGATCTCGCCGGCGCGTCCGATGAGGAAAATAGCCGCGAAGCCAACCGTTGTTGTTGCGAAAAGCTCCTTAAGATTGGACGGCGTGATCGGCTCAAGCAAAACCTGCCAACGGATCGCGCGAAGCAGGTATCCGACACAGATCGTCAACGTAGCGATCAACAAATAGATCGGGTCGGCCTTGCGAAGGCTCAGAATTACAAGTTGCCAATCGAGATTTCGGCCGAAAAACCAAAAAATGAAGATCGCCAAAAGAAACAGCAATATGAATTTTATCGATCTTCGCACCCGAAAACTCACCATCCTGATATAAAGAAAAAACGATAACTTAACAGACTGATAAATGCGAATCGACAAATACCGATATTGTTGGAACATATAAGTTTTTGGTATCGTAAGAACACTTTGACAGGGCGGGTTTGTGCTATTCCGCTCTTTTTGCCAAAGATCGGCTGTTATCGGGAGAATATGGCGTGGAAGCGTTGAGAGCTGCTGCGGAATTGAATGGTACCGAACTTGTGCGCAGGGCGCGCACCGGCGACGGCATTGCATGGGAAGAGATCGTTACAGGTTTCTCGCGGCGGATATTCAACCTCGCATACCGGTTTACGTCAAATGTTGAATCGGCCGAAGACCTGACGCAGGAGGTTTTTATTCGTATTCACCGTTCGCTCGATCAGTATGACGCGAAACAGGGAGACCTTGCGAATTGGCTGATGCGGCTTGCACGAAATTTGATAATCGACGATTACAGGCATCGGCAACGCAATCCGCAAAACTCGATGGCCGATGCGGTTGACGATCATCAATATCACCTTCGAGCGGTCGGCGGCGGAGCACAACGGGAATTAGAACGCCGCGAGTTGGCATTTCAAGTTCAGGAAGGAATCGACAAACTTCCACCCGATTTGAAGACGTGCGTCATCCTTCGTGATTTGGAGGAATTGACATATCAGGAGATCGTGGATGTTTTGCAGATTCCCGAAGGAACGGTCAAGTCGAGGATAAATCGAGGTCGGATCGAATTGGCAAAGATATTGAGACGGATGAGGGTTGTGACTATTTAGTTTGGAGTTCCGCCTTTAGGCGGCAGAGTTGTGAAATTGAGATGCGTGTATCGCCCTTGCTTACGCGCGGGCTTTTGCAGAGAGAAGGAATGTTTGAGAATGTGAGATGCGTGTATCGCCCTTGCTTACGCGCGGGCTTCTGCAAAAGAAGGGTTGGCAAATGCGTCAACTCGTAACAGTTTTATTTTATATGACAGTCGTGAATAGCAAATTGATGGATTGCACGAAGTTTGAAGACAGGCTTTCCGATTATCTCGAACACACGGTCGAGAAAGATATTCGGAAGGCGATGTCCACGCACGCGCTTCAGTGCCCGGTTTGCCATTCGTTGATGAACGAGGTGAAGAATACGATCGCGGCCTGTCGGCAAGCCGCCGAACCAAAACCCGCTTTGACAAAGCTCGATGCGCAGATCCTCGCACGAACCGCACCGGCGCTGGCAATAAATTGCGACGAATTCGAGGCGTTTCTAACGGATTATCTCGACGGCTTTTTGGCGGCAAATGTATTTCACCGTTGGGAGCGACACGCCGTGCTTTGCGATGACTGCACCGATCTGCCGGGCGAGGTCGTGCGTTCGCTGGGTGCATTAATAAGTTATAAATCGGAAGAGTTGCCGGTGCCGCATGGTCTGCATGAACGAATTCTTCAGCGAACGATCGGCACGGAAAGCGCAAAATCGGCAAAAGCTTCCTGGTCGGACAGATTCCAGGAATGGGTGCGAAGTTTTAGCTTCCCGATCTCTGTACCGCAGCTTGCGCCGGTCGCGGTGATGGCGCTGTTCGCATTCCTTTTTGTGAGCCAGACCGTTTCGGCGGACGGCTCGCTTTCCGACGTTTATGCGAAAAGCTATCATCTCGCCGAGCAGACATTTGAACAAAGCTCGAACGTTTGGAACGGCAAACCTATGGACACGCCGGTTTTTAATAAGGAACCGATAACCGGAACGACGACGGTGAGCGGCGAAAACGCGAATAAATAATGAATTGCGCATACCACATTCAAAATGTCGCGACCGTGCAGTGTAATGGCTGCGGCAAACCGCTGTGTGCGGCGTGCGACCACCGCGTAAAGGGCTTCCCGTATTGTCAGGACTGCATCGTCCAAGGCGTCGATCTGCTTAGAAACCAATCGAATTCAAAAAATTACACGCCGTTCGTCAAGAAGCGCACTTCGCCTTTTGTAGCCACTTTTCTGTCAATGCTTTGTCCGGGTCTCGGTGCAGCATATAACGGCCAGACTGTGAAGGCATTGGTTTACTTTGCGGTCTTCGTCGGACTGTTTCAAATGGCTGTTTTGACCGGCGGAACCGCTCTGTTCGTTTTCGGGTTTATCGGAATGTGGTTTTTTTCGGCTCTCGACGCTTGGCGGACAGCTCAGATGATCCGCTCCGGTTTGACGCCGGACGTGGCCGAAGACATTTTCGTCAAACGCTTTTCAGGTAACCCGAAGCTCTGGGGAATTGTACTAACCGTGCTTGGCGGCGCGTTTCTTTTGCAAAATCTGTTCAACCTGCGCGGGTTGATGCGCGGGCTGATGCCGGCGATGTTGATCGGGCTGGGCATTTATATTCTCCGCGGCTATATTTTTAAGCCCGACGAAAGCGATAAATGGAAAGATTTTGATTCGGCAAAACCGGCGCCGCTGTTTGTCGGCGCGTCGAGCCATGCGAGCCGGCAATCCGATTATGGAGAATATTACGATCGTGATCGCGGCCAACGGTACGGCGGTTAGGGCTATTCATCGGAGTTTTTCTTTGTGAATTGAGTTATACTTGGTTGTTGTTGTCCGCGTATTGCGGAAATTCAACTTGGAAAGGAGATGGCATGATGAATTGAGACGGTGGCGGATTATACTCTGATGTTGAAAGTACGTCGGAGTAGAGAGGCTTGAAGCTGAATATTTTCATGTGGCTTTTGACCACGTAAAGGAGATTAACTC
>JBOGOW010000059.1:0-13092 GCA_050748285.1 Pyrinomonadaceae bacterium | reverse complement strand
GGATAAAGGAACACCTGCCCTTTACCCTTTGGTTCGCGTGAAATCGATTAAGATCTAGCTGTAGCTTGCAAGCGCTTCGGCCTCAGAGTCATAAACATCGAAGACCGTAAGCAGCTTTGTGATCGCAAGCAGATCCTGGATCTTTTGGGTCAAGTTGAGCAGCTTTAGCGAACCGCCTTCTTTATTAACAGCCGTAAAACTCGAAACGAGTTCGCCGATGCCGCTCGAATCGATGTAGCCGACACCGCCGAGATTCATAAGGATCTTGCTTTTGCCCTCACCCAGAAGGCGTCGGATCGCACTGCGAAGCGCAACGCTGCCCTCGCCGATCGTTACCTTGCCCGAAAGGTCAAGGATCGTTACATCGCCAGCCTGGCGTTCGGAAATAGTAATATCAGACATTTTTCTCTCCTCGTTTTAAGTTAGATAGCTTGGTTGCAGATTTTAGAACAAAAGACGTGCAAAAGTCCAAGATTCAAAAAGGATTTATTGCTTTTTGACCATTCGCACCTTCATTCCGCCGTCCGGCGGATTTGTCCATTCAACTTCGTCCATAAAAGAACGCATAAAAAGAATGCCGCGACCGTTTACCTTGAGCAAATTCTCAGGGTTTGTCGGGTCGGGCACGTCATCGACCATAAAGCCAGTGCCAAAATCTCGGACCGTGATCTCAAGCCCGTCGTCCGATGATGAAAATGACATTTCAACCTCTTTCGATTCATCGAACTTATTTCCGTGTTTTACGGCATTTGCCACCGATTCACGTATCGCGAGATCGACGGCGGACAATACATCATCGCCGTATCCATTCTCACGCGCAAACTCTTCGGCAATTATCGCCGCTTTGTCCACCGATTCGATACGGCTAGGCAATGTGAGTTCCTTCATATCAGACACATTTATTTAATGTAAGTTAAAGGCTTGCAAGCCCTACTGTCAAGACAAGCGGATATAAATCGCGTTAGAATTAAGAATTTATTAAACAGGATTTACAGGATGGACAAGATAATGATTCACAAAGAATTGACCGCGACGATACTCGAAGCCTTCTGGCTGAAAGCTCTAGGCTGGCAGCTCATAGCTCTCTTTTAACTGAAGATTTGATATGCGGACGCCAAAATGCTTTCTACCCGCGTAATCCGGGATTACCTGAAAGCAACAGGCATCGAGATCGGTTTACTCGTAAATTTTGTCGTTCCTAAAATGAAGTACTATCGATTACATAAATAAATTCTTGATCCTGTTTATCTTGTGCATCCTGTTAAAATTACTTTGTGATCATTAAACCAGCAAAATCTCTCAGCGGGAATATAGCCGTTCCGGGCGATAAATCCATATCGCACCGAGCGGTTATCGTTGCGGCGATGGCGGACGGCAATTCGCGGATTACGAATTTCTCGACCGGGCAAGATTGTGAAACTTCTATTCGCTGTTTGCGGCAGCTTGGCGTCGCAATCGCACAGGACGGTTCAAATGTTGTTGTTCGCGGGAATGGCAAGAAAGGTTTTCACGCATCAACGAACGCGCTCGATTGCGGGAACAGCGGCACGACGATGCGGCTTCTGGCGGGGCTGCTTGCGGGACAGGATTTTGAATCGGTGCTCGTCGGCGATGAATCGCTGATGCAGCGGCCGATGAAGCGGATAATCGAACCGCTTCGGCAAATGGGCGCCAATGTCGAATCGAACGATGGTTTGGCACCTATCGAAATAAGGCCGCGATCGCGCTTAAAGGCGATTCGATATGAAACGCCGGTTGCGTCGGCCCAATTGAAATCGTGCATTTTGCTTGCCGGATTGAATGCCAGCGGCGGCACGACCGTTATCGAAAACACGCACACACGCGATCATACCGAGCTGATGCTTCGCTGGTTCGGCGCCGATATTACAGTTTTCGACGAAGATCTTGGTAATGGATCGCTGCCGAAAAGGGTCAAGGTTCTCGGCGATTCAATATTGCATCCCAAAGATATCGAGGTTCCGGGCGATATTTCGTCGGCGGTTTATTTTATCGCTGCGGCGTCGTGCCTTTCCGAATCGCGCGTCGAAATTCAGAATGTCGGCATCAACCCGACGCGTTCCGGCATTTTGCAGTTTCTCGCAGCACTGGGGGCTGATATCGATCTTTTAGCGATGCGCAATACAAATCACGAACCGTCTGCGGATATAGTATTTCGAGGTCGCGATCTGCTGGCGCATTCCGCAGGGTCGAATTTATTGGACGGCAAAACGGTCGCCGGTGTTATCGACGAAATTCCGATAATTGCAGTGATGGCAACTCAGATCGAGGGCGGAATTGAAATACGCGACGCCGGCGAATTACGCTTAAAAGAAACTGACAGGATCGCGGCTGTCGTCGAAAACCTTCGTCGTATGGGAGCAACGGTCGAGGAATTTGACGACGGAATGCGTGTAGAGCGTTCGCATTTAAAAGGAGCCGAGGTTGATTCTTTCGGCGACCACCGAATCGCGATGTCGTTCGCGGTGGCTGGGCTGTTTGCCGATGGCGAAACGAATATCAAAAATCCGGAATGTGCCGATATTTCGTTTCCCGGATTTTTCGAAATGCTCGAATCCGTCGTTCAACGTTAGCCAAAATGAATAAAGGAAAAAGAATCGTGCTGACCGGTTTTATGGGCGTTGGGAAATCCAGCGTGGGGCGCCATTTAGCGCAGATACTGAAAGCCGAACGCATCGACCTCGATTTTTATATTGAAAAAAATGAGAATCGCAAGATAGCCGAGATCATCGATACGGACGGCGAAGACGGCTATCGCGCGATCGAGTCCTCGAACTTACAAAGATTGTTAGAAGAAAGTGACGCTCAGGTCATTTCGCTCGGCGGTGGAACTTGGACCGTTGCTGCGAATCGCGAGCTGATAAAACAAAGCGGGCTGACGACCGTTTGGCTCGAATCGACCTTCGAACATTGCTGGTACAACATAAAATTTTCGCATAAGGAAAGGCCGCTGGCACGCGATAAACAAAAGGCGAAAAGTCTGTTCGATGACCGCCAAAAGCTATATTGTCTGGCGGATTGGCATTTCGTTATCAAACCGGAATATACTTCCCACGATATTGCAAAAATGATTCACGAAGAATACTTTTCCTGATTTTTTGCCTTTTACTGTTGAAAAGTCCCGCCGGATAAATCAAACTAATCTCAACAAAAATAGAATTGAATTCCAACGCATTTTGCGATTCGAGGTTATTTTGCTTGCCCATATCCGACAAGGGAAGGTTCTTTTTTTGGGAATAACAGAATAGTTTTTTGAGGAGGAAATATGAAGATAAAATTTCTATCGATATTAGCAATCGCTGCTGTCGTTTTCATGGCAGCCTGCGGAAAAAGCGACGCAGACCTGCAGAAGGCGGTTCAGGACAAGCTTGCCGCCGATAAAATTACAGGCGTTACGGTCGCAGTAAATGGCGGCGTCGCTACGCTGACGGGCGAGATCACCGACATCACAGTTAAGAGTAAGGCCGAGACCGCGGCTAAATCGGTCGAAGGCGTCAAATCGGTTACTAACAACGTAACCGTAAAAGCGCCGCCGCCACTACCGCCGTCGCCGGACAAAATGATCGAGGGCACTGTCAACGAAGCGATCAAGAAGTTGGGTATTACGGGAATCACGGTCTCGGTTGCCGATGGTGTTGTAACGCTCACGGGCGAAGTTACTGGCCGTGAAAATCTTGCAAAGGTTATGCAGGCTGCCAACGAATCAAAACCGAAAAAGGTTGAAAATAAATTGACCGTCAAATAGGCGGATTAAGGAGGAAATATGTCACTACAAGAAAAATATCAGACACTTCTTGAACTCGCCAATTCAAACGGCACAACGTATGAATTAAATGAAAGCGACGACGTGCTTTATGTAACCGGCACAGCACCTGACGATGCGGCGAAAACGGCATTGTGGGATGAATACGAACGGATCGATCCCGAATTTCGCACCGGCGATCTGGTCTTGAACATCACCACAGCGGCTGCCGCAGCCGGCGGCGGAATGCAGACTTACACCGTTGTTTCAGGCGATAATCTGACAAAGATCGCAAACAAATACGGCATCCAATGGAAAGCCATCTGGGATCATAACCGCGATATCCTGAATCATCCCGACAAGATCTATCCGGGACAGGAATTAAAGATCCCGTCATAGAAAAAAATTGACCGATCTTTCAAAAGACACCCTGCTTAGCTTTTATGGTTTCGCAGGGTGCATTTCCTTATAGAAACTAATTAATTTTGAAAAAACTGCTCAGGTACCTACCTTTCGAGATCGTTTTTCAGCTTGGTGAGAAGCTCGACATTTGGCGATGCAAATTTGTTTATCCAACGGTCGTAGATGTTGCGGATCGGGACAGCATCGAGATAATTCCATCGAAAGCGCCCTTCCTTTTTTGTAAAGATCAGCCCCGCATTTTCAAGCACGTCGAGATGCTGCATTATGGTGCAGCGGTCAAGCTTTTTGAATTTCGAGCAAATATCACCGGTCGTCATCGGCTCATCTTTGAGGAGATCGAGAATTTCGCGGCGGCGGCGGTCGGCCAACGCTTTGTAAACGAGATCATCTTTCTTTGCGCTTGACATGTTATAAAACTATAACATATAATCTGAAAATTGCACAAGCCCACACGTAAGTAAGGGCGGTATCGGGTGGCGATTCGCAAGGAGAAAAACGACCGTAAGGGCGGAACATCCAAGTTTAGAAGTTAAGAGCCAGCTAAAGCTGGAACTCCAAACATTGCAGAAGGGCGAAACTAAATATTCAAGGAGTAACAAAAATGGAATTGAAATTTCAAGTACAAACAAAAATACAAAAACCGGTCGCGGAGGTTTTCGATGCTGTTTACAGCCCCGAAAAATTAAGCGGCTATTTTACAAATGGCGGAGCAAGCGCCCCGCTTGAGGAAGGAACTACGGTCGAATGGGCGTTTGCCGACAATCCGGACGAGAAGCCGATGGCGTTTCCAGTGAAGGTCGAAAAAGTGATCCCAAACGAACGGATAGTGTTGATTTGGGAAGGGGCGAAGGGCCTTGACACGCGGGTCGAGATGAATTTTGAAGAAACCGGCCCGGAAGAAACGCTTGTGAAAATTTCCGAAACAGGCTGGCGCGAAACACAGGATGATCTAAACAGCAGTTACGGAAACTGCATGGGCTGGTCGCAGGTGCTTTCTGCTTTGAAAGCCTATGTCGAATACGGCATAAATCTTCGCAAAGGAGCTTATGAGGGGCTTTACAAAACCTCGGATAAGAAAACGGCAGTTGACGCAGGCTAGGGCATGAAGGGGTGTGTTATGGAGTTCAAATTTAAGGTACAGACCAAGATACAGAAACCGGTCGCCGAAGTTTTCGACGCAGTCTATAACCCGAGAAAACTCGAAAAGTATTTCGCGACGAAACGCGCAAGTGCTCCGCTTGATGCCGGCACAACCGTCATTTGGGAATGGGATTATTGGCCGACGGCTTACCAAGTTCACGTAAAGGAAATGGTCAAGAATAAGCTGATCGCGTTCGAATGGCTGGCGCACGATGGAAACACGATGACGCGTGTGGAGATCCGTTTCGAGGCAATTGACGATGCCGAGACGGCCGTGTCGATAAGCGAAACAGGCTGGGAACAGAGTGAGACAGGATTGAAGAATTCATACGACAACTGTGCCGGCTGGATGCAGGTTTGCTGCAGCCTGAAGGCTTATCTGGAATACGACATCAACCTAACAAAGGGCGCTTTTTAAGTGTCTTATCCCATAGCGACGAGGTGCGTAATTTGATACATTTCTCGCAATGGCAATGGTTACGGACTTTATCGTTATCGGTAGCGGCGTTGCGGGGTTGCGGGCGGCGATCGCGTTGGCCGAAACGGGCGCGCGGGTTACGGTTCTTACAAAGGATAAGGCGAGCGAATCGAACACCGAGTATGCGCAAGGCGGTGTCGCGGTGGTGCTTTCGGATGACGATAACGCCGAGCTTCACGAGGAAGATACGCTCATTGCCGGAGCCGGATTGTGCGATGAAAAAGCGGTCGAAACTCTCGTTACCGAAGGGACAAAATACATAAAGGAATTGATCGCATGGGGAACCGAGTTTGACCGCGAGGGGCAAAAACTTGTATTCACGCAAGAAGCTGCGCATTCGCGCCGACGAATACTTCACGCACACGGAGATTCGACCGGTAAAGAAATTGTAAGGTCGCTGATCGCTCGTGCCCGCCAGGATAAATCAATAAATCTTCTGCCGTTTGCGAATACCGAAAGCCTCATCGTTCAAGACGTCCGATGCATCGGCGTTCGTTTTCTCGATCCGATTCTTCGCGCTCCACGTGAGATATTTGCCAAGGCTGTAATTCTTTGCACCGGCGGTGCGGGCCAACTTTATCAGCATACAACAAACCCTTCGGTAGCGACCGGCGACGGAATGGCGATGGCCTATTTTGCAGGTGCCGAGATGGCGGATATGGAATTTGTGCAGTTTCATCCAACCGCTCTCAGTCTGGAAAATGCGCCGCGTTTTCTATTGAGCGAAGCCATGCGCGGCGAGGGCGGCGTTTTGAGAAACGTGAACGGCGAACGGTTTATGGACGCTTACGATGAGCGTGCCGAACTCGCGCCGCGGGACATAGTTTCACGTTCGATCGTCGCCGAAATGCGTCGAACGGGTTCACGAAATGTATTCCTCGATATGTCGGCCTTAGACGAGGATTTTCTAATCAAACGCTTTCCAAAAATATACTCAACGTGCAAGTTTTACGGGCTTGATATTGCAAAGGATATGCTTCCGGTTTCGCCCGCATCGCATTATTGCATGGGCGGAATTCGCACCGATCTTTGGGGTCGAACGACGGTTACAGGATTGTATGCAGCAGGCGAGGTTACGTGCACCGGCGTCCACGGAGCAAATCGGCTTGCGTCGAATTCGCTGCTTGAAGGATTGGTTTTCGGGGCTAGGGCAGGCGAAGCGGTGGCGAAAGACAGTGGTCAGTGGACAGTGGACAGTGGACAGTTTTTTGAAGAGCGGCAATCCGCAATCGGCAATCCGCAACCTGCAATTTCAACGGCAGTGCGGAAGCGCGTAAAGCGCGTGATGTGGGAACGTGTCGGGATTTTGCGTGAAAGGGAATCGCTTGCGCGTGCGATCTCGGAATTCGAGCAAATAGCTGCGTCGAACCTGAGCACATCATCGCGCAATTTCGTAAATCTTGCATTGCTTGTTGCAAAAGCCGCGCTGTGGCGCGAGGAATCGCGCGGCGGACATTTCAGGACGGACTTTCCCGAGCAAAGCAAGGAATTCCAAGTTCATTCGATCCAGAGTTTTGGCTCGGAATTGAATTCGAGCAGAACGATCAATTTTGATTTGATTCTACCTGATGCTAAAGCCCGCGCGTAAGCAAGGGCGATATCAGGATCAAACTTTTCGCGCGGTAACACCGTCGATATGCTCACGAAGAAACTGCACACAGGTTTTCGTCCTTACTAATTGACACTCGATATCGCCCTTGCTTACGCGCGGGCTTTTGCATTTTTGGGAAGCGTCGAGCGTTTCCTGTATCAACGAATTACCGAAAAATGAGTTATAATCTTAGACATTTAGACAAGTCATACTTATGCAAAAAAGTCCTACGACACTGAATCTGGCGTCGATCGTACCGCACCACGCCCGACTTGCGCCTCAGAAAGAGGCGATTGTTTTTAATGACACGCGGCTCACGTATGGCGAGCTTGATGCGATGTCTAACAAGGTCGCGAATGCGCTTGTGAAAATGGGCATCGGCCATGGTGATAAGGTCGCGTTGGGCTGCCCGAACCTGCCGTATTTTCCAATCGTCTATTACGGAATTATTAAGGCAGGGGCAGTGATAGTGCCGCTTTGCGTGCTGTTCAAGGCTCGTGAGATCGAATATCAGCTGCGCGATTCGGATGCGAAAGCGGTTTTTGTTTTTGAAGGTACAGATGAACTTCCGATCGGGTCGGCTACGAAAGAAGCGTTTGATAAGGTCGATACGTGCGAACAGCTTGTCGTGATGACGAAGGAATTGCTCGGAGCGTCGCCGTTTGCCGAGCACCAAACTTTGTCGCAAATGATCGGCGCAGAATCGGACAAGTTCGATATTTATCCGACCGCGCCGGATGATACCTGCGCGATTCTTTATACCTCCGGCACGACCGGCCAACCGAAAGGCGCGGAACTAACGCACCTTAATATCTGGTCGAATATCGTTACGACATACAGCATTCACATGCCGATGTTGGACTTTACCGACGGCGAGCAAAAAACGGTTTTGATCACGCTTCCGCTGTTTCACACGACCGGGCAGACGGTGCAGATGAGCACGAACATTTACGCCGGCAACCGCGTAGTTCTGCTGCCAAGATTCGATCCAAAGACGACGCTCGACGCGATGGTTGCGGAGAAAGTGAATTTCTGGGTCGGTGTTCCGACGATGTATTGGGCGTTGCTAAAGTATGCTGACGAAACGGGTTACGACATCAGCGGCGTGAAGGAAAATATGAAGGTCTGCACATCGGGCGGTGCTCCTATGCCGGTCGAGGTGATGAAAAAATTTCAGGACAAATTTGAAGTTCGCGTTCTCGAAGGCTACGGGCTGAGCGAGACTTCGCCGCTTGCGACCTTTAATCAATTCGAAAAACCCTCGAAGCCGGGCAGTGTCGGTCAGCCGATCTTTGGCGTCGATGTTCGGTGTGTGGATGAAAACGACGTTGAGGTTCCATGTGGCGAGCGCGGCGAGGTTGTGATTCGCGGGACGAACGTGATGAAGGGTTACTATAAACGTCCCGAAGCGACCGCCGAAGCATTTCGGAACGGATGGTTTCATTCCGGCGACATCGGCGTGATGGATGACGAAGGCTATCTTTCGATAGTTGACCGCAAAAAAGATATGGTCCTTCGCGGCGGATATAACGTGTATCCGCGCGAACTTGAGGAAGTGATAATGACGCATCCGGCCGTTTCGCTCGTCGCCGTGCTCGGCGTGCCGGATGATAAAATGGGTGAGGAAGTGAAAGCGTTTGTTGTGCTAAAGCAGGGCGAAACTCTTTCAGACTCCGAATTTATTGTGTGGTGTAAAACGCAATTTGCTGCAAATAAATATCCGCGCTTTGTCGAGTTTCGCGACGAACTTCCGATAGGAAACACAGGCAAGATTTCAAAGCTTTTATTGCGGCAGGAAGTAAAGGCGGCAAGCTAGATGGTTCGCGTTAAGTTGTTGATAATTCCGGTGTTTGCGGCCACGTTCTTTGTCTCATGTTTTGATTCGAAGCCGAATCGATTTGTGATCGCGGAAAGCAAATCTTACGAAGCATCGCTCTTTCGACAAAACTGCGCGATATGCCACGGCGTGGAAGCCGACGGAAAAACGCTGGACGACGGTACGCGCGTCCCAAGTCTTCGCGAAGGCGACTTCAAATTCAAAACCGAAGCCGAGATCTATAACCAGATCGCAAACGGCGGCAACGGAATGGTCGCTCATCGCTTCCAATTAAGCGAACGCGAAATGCGGATGCTGGCTGATTTCGTACGGCGTGACCTTCGCGGGCAATAGTTGGAACGCGGACATTCCTGTCCGCAAATGAGCAAAGAGGAACGCGGACATTCCTGTCCGCACTCCTGCTTGTCCAATCGCCGATTGGACACAGACGGGTTCCGGTTGAGCGGAGATGACTTTGGATAATTGATTTTTTGCGGATAGGAATGTCCGCGTTCCATTTTTATGAGAATACTCGTAACAGGCGCTTCCGGTCTAATTGGCAAGGCATTGCAGGCTTCTTTCGAAGAGAAAGGGTATGAGATGCTGCTTGCGTCACGGAGCGGGGCAAAGGACGAACAGCATATTCAGTGGAGCGCGGATACGGGTTTTGCGGATGAAGATATCGAACGGCTCGAAAATTTGGACGCCGTGATCCATCTTGCGGGTGAGAGCATCAGCGGGCTTCGTTGGACGGACGAGAAGAAAAAGGCGATCCGCGACAGCCGTGTTCACGGCACGCGGACGATGATCGAAGCGTTTGCGAAGCTCAATAAGAAACCAAAAGTTTTTATCTCAGCTTCCGCGATCGGGTTTTACGGCGACCGCGGCGATGACGAAATGACTGAGACGAGCGCGGCGGGCGATACGTTTTTGGCGGAAACATGCAAGGAGTGGGAATCGGAATCGCGGCGGGCCGAAGATATGGGAATTCGCACGGTTTTGCTCCGCAACGGGATCGTGCTTTCAAAGGAAGGCGGTGCGCTGGGGACGATGCTGACGCCGTTCAAACTCGGCGTCGGCGGCGTTGTCGGCAGCGGCAAGCAATGGATGAGCTGGGTGTCGATGGACGATCTTGTAGCGGTCGTCAACTACGCCATTGAGAATGAAAATATTCGCGGAGCGATAAATGTAACAAGCCCGCATCCCGTTACAAATGAAGAGTTTACAAAGACGCTTGGCGGCGTTCTTTATCGCCCGACGATCCTGCCGCTGCCCGAATTCGCCGTCCATATGCTGATGGGCGAAATGGGCGACGCACTGCTTTTAGACTCGACCCGCGTTATTCCGAAACGACTTGCTGACGCGGGATTCGAGTTTAAATATCCGGATTTGAAAACCGCGCTTGAGAACGCAGTGCAGTAAGAGTTTGCCCGCTAATAACGCTAATAGACGCGAATAAATTGCAAGAAAAACTATTCGCGGTCATTCGCGTTATTAGCGGACAAATTTCTTCGCAATAAGATCGGACGGCTTGGCGCGCAGTCTGATTCGAACGGCGCGATTTGGAGATTTAGCAGATACTCACCGTCCTTGATCTCGTTGGGAACGTAGATCAATTCGGTGATCGTGCTGTTTAAACGCGAATCATTATTGACTTCCTTGCTTCCCGGATCGACGTTCCAAAAAATTCGATGATTCGTCAGCTTGCCTTCGTCAAAGAGTCGGTCGATCGACGGCAGATCGACAAGAAGGTGTTTGAAGCCGGATTCGACAATAAATTCCATCGCGTCGGACGTGAAATACGGCGGAATATTTTCGGAGTCGTATCGACGCGCCAGTTTTGTTTCATCGTTCGGCAGGGTGCGTACGATAAGCGCGCAGGTCTGTATCGCCCTTGCTGACGCGCGGGCTTTTGCAATCGTGACCGTAGCACGCGTGTCCCCCGCTATCGCCGCCCGCACGTAAGTAAGGGCTCTCTCCAGCAATCCGCGTGTGATTTGCTTATCATCACCCACCGCCTCAGGTTCAACCGAAACCAACACAGCCGGAATAAACACATCCTCTAAACAATCAAGCACCGAAATCCGCTCATTCGTTATATGCCCGATGCATTCGGTGTGGGTGCCATTGCAGTGCGGGATGAATGTGTATTGTTCAAAATTGACCGAGCCGCCAAGCCGAGTATCGCCGACCAGATCGCCTGCCTCGACCGGCTTCGAAGTCGCCGGTTCGACGCCATACGCACTCGGCTGATTGCCGTTAAAACGCAACGGGATCGAGATATCGATCGGTGTTCCGGTCTCGATTTTGCAGTCTCGTCCGCTGATTTGGAAAGTTAGAATCACTTTTCTTTATTTGATCGCGTCGAGAAATGGTTTCATTTCGAGCAGCTTGATATCGTCGCGTTTTCTAAGCTGGCGGATGAACCAGCCTTTGTGGCCGGCGCCGTAGGTTATCAGAATTCGCTTGCCTTGATAACGGTGTTTTTCGAGGGCTTTTTCGATATTCCAATAATGTGCGATGTTGATGTTTTCCCAACCGCCGAGACCGATCTCGTCGTTGAATAATTTGTTGTAAACCTGCAGGCCGACATCCTGTATGCGGTCGTATTCGTCGGTGTGGATAAAATACGGATCATTCTCTTTGCCGGTCGCTTTGAGCATTTCATCAGAACGCTTGTTTGCTTCGGTATAAGCATCCCAATCGGCTTTTCGCTCGGGATTTTCTCTGATCTCTTTTAGCTTTTTACTCCGATCATCATTCATAAATTTCGTCCAACCGGCGGTCGGAATGATCTCGAAATTCATCTGTTTCGTAAGCGGAAAAATTACATCGACATACTCCGGAAAAACGCGCACACGAGCTTCCGTGATCTTGCCATCCCGCTTAAACTCGCTCATCGCCGCCTCAAACCGGTCCGGCGGAATCTCGGTCAAAATTATGTCCGGCTTTATCTGCTTTATAAGTCTAGTCAGATAAGCAATGTTATAAACCGGATCTTTCAGATGGCCGGAATGAATTGTTCCAAGCACGAGAACCTCGTTTTTCTTTGTCTTTTGCGCCGCGGCACCTGAGCCAAGCCCAAAAATCAAAATTCCAGTGAGTATAAGAACGGATAAGTATTTATTCATTTTAAAGTAAATCACGGCTTCAGCATCTTCCATATTTGAGCCTCAACCAATTGCAAATCATCGGCGGAAAGGCTTCCGAGTTTTCGAACTATCCGCCGCTTATCCAGAGAACGCATTTGAAAGACCATCACTACGGACGGAACATCTAAGCCGTTTTGCTCGGACGGTTCGATTCTTACAGAAAATTGAAAACGGAGAGCTTTGAGATTCGACGTAATCGGAGCAATCATAAGCATTGGCTGGCCGGCGACATCGGTTTGAACGGCCACTGCGGGACGCGTTCCGCCCTGCTCCCGGCCTTCGGATGCCGGTAAACGGACCAGCAGAACGTCTCCTCGGGCCATTAGGAATTTTCTCCCAAAGATTTCTCAAAGTCTGCCAGGTCTTCGTCACTTGCAGCTTCCCAGTCGGAAAACTCCTTACGCAGGCTGGTTTCATCGTCTGTATCAATGGTGATACGCACCCGTGCGTGTTCGCGCAGCGTTCCCGGTACACCGGAAACAGGCTTGAATATACCGTTTTCGTAAATCGCTTCGAGCGTAGTCATATGAGGAATTTTATCATATTTCCGAGACCGTAGATATTATCTCAACTGTTGTAGAATTGACATAATGGAATCTTCCCCAAATTCTGAGAAGATCGATGTTTTCAATAAGCATCGGCCGCGGCTTTTTGGCATTGCGTACCGAATGCTCGGCACACGCGACGATGCTGAGGATATTTTGCAGGAAGCTTATATACGCTGGCATAAAG